>VBMC01000178.1 GCA_005879015.1 Methanobacteriota archaeon | reverse complement strand
ACCTTCGCGCGGCCCACGAGCATTCGCCACGCCGTCATGAACGCCAGAGGCGCCGCGGCCGCGGCCTCGAAGGACAGGTCTGTCGGAATCTTCAGGGCGTTCCGCGCCGGGACCGCGACCTGTTCCGCGTACGTCCCTGGTAGGTGCTCGCCGAGGATCCGGTAATCGACGCACGCGGAGTCGTCGCCCTTCACGCAATACTCGCAGCGCCCGCACGAGATCCCCGGGTTCAGGACGACGCGGTCCCCGACCTCGAGGTCCGTGACGTCCGAGCCCACCGACGCGATGTGGCCGGCCCCGTCCGAACCGAGGATGTGCGGTAGGGTGAGCTTGAGGGTCGGGATCCCTTCCCGGACGAACAGGTCGAGGTGATTCAAGGCCGCGGCGTGCATGCGCACCACGACCTGGTCCGGCCCGGGAACCGGATCCGGATAGTCCTGCACCAGCTCGAGGACCTCGGGCCCGCCGTACTGCGGCAGGACGACGGCCTTCAGCGTACCACCTGCGCGACGCCGGCGAACGAGGCGGTCCTAGATAAGGGCCGCCGTCAACGGACGTTGTATCCTTTCTGCTGGAGGAGGCGGACGACATCCTTGCGGTGGTCGCCTTGCAGGACGATCACGCCTTGCTTCCCGGATCCGCCGGTCGCGAGTCCTTTCTTCAGTTCCCTCGCGAGCTTCTCGGCCTCGTCGGGTTTCGACTCGAGGCCTCGCACGACGGTCACGGCCTTTCCATATCGGCGCGTGTCCATCTCGACGGACAGCTGGGTCGTCTCGCGACCCAGGTCTTCGCAGACGCAGATCTCCTTGGGCAACCCGCAAGTCGCGCAGATCCCCGCGATCAAGCCGCCTCCGATGGGTTCTCCTTCGTGAGGAGGAAATCCTTCAGTAGACGATAGTGTTTTCGGATGGTGACCTCGCTCACGCCGGTCAGGCGGGCGATCTGTGCCTGCGTCAGCGGGACGTCCAAGTCCTCGGACGCCAGATACAGGGCCCCCGCCGCGATGCCGACCGGGGAGTTCGCCTCGAGGATCTTCGAGTCCTTCCCCTGGGCGACCAGGTTCATGGCCCTCTCGCCGACCCGGGCATCGAGCCCGAGCTGGGAAGCGAACCGGGGGACGAAATCCTCCGCGCGGCTGGCCCGGCTGAAGACGCCCAGTTCCCTCGCGACCACCTTCGCCGTCAGGGAGATCCGGTGGACCGTCACGCCTGTGGCCTCGGCGAGTTCATGGAGACCCCGCGGGGCCCCCAGCTGCTTCGCGGCCAGGTAGACGACCGCCGCCACGATCGCGTCCATCGAGCGACCGCGGGAGAGGCCGGCCTCGATCGCCTTCCTCAGCAGGATCGCGGCCCGCTCCCGGAACGCCGGCGCGAGGCCGAGTCGGGAGGAGAGGCTGGAAAGCTGGGCAAGGCCGGGCGCCAACGCCCGTTCGGTCCGATCGTACCGGGTCCATCGGCTCACCCGCCGCAGGCGGTTCAGGGCCGCCACGCTCCGGGCGTCGATCGGGTTCCCTTTCGCATCCCGAAGGCCGTTGCCGACCATGGACCCGAGGCCCTTGTCCGGCGCCATGACGGACGGCGGCGGACCCGCTCGGATCCGGTCGTCCCCTTCGAACGTCGTCCAGTCGGGCCCCTGGTCCACGAGGGCCTCATCGACGACGAATCCGCAGTTGTCGCACACGCGCTCCCCGCGGACCGGGTCGACGTACAGGGCGAAGCTGCCGCAGTTCGGGCAGCGCGCGGGGTCCCGGCCTTCGGCTGGTTCCCGCTCCCGTCGGAACGTCACGTCGCGTGTGTTCGTATTCGCAAATTGACTCATTGCGTCACCTCGCGAGATCCGGCCGCCATGACCCATCGCGTCGCCCATTCCTCCAGGTCGCGGATCGCCTCGAACAGGTCCTGCCCTTTCGGCGACAGGCGGTACTCGACCGCCACGGGCCGGTCCAGGTGGACCTTCCGCTCCGCGATCCCGACCTCCTCGAACTCCTTCAGCGTCTTCGCGAGGGAGCTCTGGCAGATCCCGGTGGCCACGCGCAGTTCGTTGAACCGCTTGGGCCCGGAAAGGAGGCTGTGCAGGACCGTCAATTTGAGCTCGGAGCCGATCACCTCGATGGCGAACATTGCTCCGC
>VBMC01000191.1 GCA_005879015.1 Methanobacteriota archaeon | reverse complement strand
TCGATCGCGCGGAAGAGCCGCAAGAAGGCGTACATCACGATGGGGGAGGCGGAAGAGGCCTACGCCGTCGTGTGCGAGGAGTACGGCGAAAAGCCGCGGGCCCACACGCAGTTCTGGAAGTACGTGAAGGAACTGGACGCGCTCGGCCTCGTCGACACGAAACTCAGCGGGAAAGGCGAGGTCGGGAAGACGACGCTGATCTCCCTGCCCGAAATTCCCGCCAAGGTCCTGGCTGATAATCTCGAACGAAGTTTGAAGCGTCGATAGGTGTATGGATAAAAGCGGTGGGATGGGTGCAACCGCAGGCAGAGGAGATGGGCACCGAGGCTGAGTCCGTTCGTTCAGCGATGCCCATGGAGCTGGAGAAGGGCGTCTGCTATCTCGTGAAGGAGAAGAAGCCGGAGCTGAGCTACCGGCTGTTCGAGACCCTGGTCGCGCAGAAGATCCCGGGCCTTTGCATCACCCGCCAGTACCCGGAGCGGGTCCGGCGAGAACGCGGCCTCGCCGAAGTCCGCTTGATCTGGCTCAGCCACACGCCAGGCGAGGACTTCCACAACCCGACTGCGATCGGGACGCTCGCGAAGGTGATCCAGAAGTTCATCGAGGACAGCAACGGCGAGGGCGTCGTGCTCCTGGACGGCCTCGAGTACCTGATCATCAACAACGGCTTCCTGCAGACCCTCATGTTCGTCGAGCACGTGAACGAGTTCGTCATGCAGCGGCGAGCCATCATCCTTCTTCCCGTCAGCCCGGACACCCTCGAGGAGAAGGAACTCGCCCTCCTGGAGAGGAACTTGAAGGTCCTGGAATCACCGGCCCTCCGAACGGACCTCGAAGCCCGCGAAGTGAGCCGTCTTCTCGACAGCTACTGAGCCTTTTCCGACGCGGTCGCCAGCTGGCGGGCCACGATCTCGTCGACCCGCAACAGGAACTTTTCCTCTTTCCCTTTCGGGACCGTCGCGCCGGACGCGATGTTGTGGCCGCCCCCGTTTCCGTCGACTTCGGAAGCTGCCTCCCGCAAGGCTGCCGCGAGGTCGAGTCCCGCGGCAATCAGGGATCGGGTCCCACGGGCGGACACCTTCGTCACGCCGTCGAGCACGGAGAGGCCGAGGACGGGCTTCGACTGATCGAAGAGGAATTGCATCCCCGTCCCGGCAACGGAACCGGCCAGGCTGGCGTCATCGCAATAGAAGAACTGGATGTGCCTCTTCGCGAACAGTCCCTTCGCCTCCAGGCCGACCAGGTATTCGAGGAGTCGCGCCGTGTACTCCTCGAGGAGCTTCTCCGCCCTCGTGAGGGCGTCTCGGTCCCCGAGGCAGACCGCCAGGCCGAGGCCTTCCTGTCCGAGGCGGTCGCAGCTGTTCACGTAGGCTTCGAGGTCTTGGGCGTACATCTGGTCTGGCTCGATCCAGTATCGATCCTCCACGAGGGCCTCGAGGGCCTCCGGCGCGGCCCCTTGCTCGAGGAGTCGCGTCGCCAGGACCGAACCGAGTTTGCGACGCGTCGGGGCGTCGAGTTGGCGGACCATGACCTCGGAATCGAAACCCGCGGCGCGGAGGAATTCCAGGGACGCCTCCGGGCGTCCCGACAGGCCGCGGAAGTAGGGCTCGATCGACTGGGCGAGGGCTTTCCCGAGGGGCTGATCCCGAAGGGCCAGTCGCCGTTCCGGCACAACGACCTTTCGCTCGACCGCTTCCCCGAACAGGGCCGCGTTGACCCCCACGAAACCACCGACCGCCTGCTTGTCCCCGATCGCACCGGCCATGGCGGGTCCCGCGAGATCCCAATTCGCCTCGTCGAGCACCAACGTGAAGAGCCACGTCGTCGTCGCGCCGCACATCTCCCGCGCGCCGTCGACGCCCTCGAAGTGGGGGTTCACGTGCGCGACCTTGTCGGAATCGCGGATCGGCTTGTGATGATCCAGGACGATGACGGGATACGACAGCCCTTCGAGGAGATCGAGCTGCGCGGACCCCATGTCGCTCACGATCAGGAGCTCGTTCGTCTCCTCGTTCAGGCGTGCTGCGGAGGACCGGTCGAGGGCATGGGCCATCGTCGCGTGGATCCGCTTCCCTCGGCGCATCAGGGCCCGCGTGAGGATCGAGGCGGAGGTCGTCCCGTCGGGATCGTAATGGCAGAACACACGGACCCGCGACACGCGATCCACGAAGCCCGCGGCCTCTCGCGCCCGCTCGAGGAGACCCTGCGGGGCCAGGTCTTCCAGGCGCTTCACCATCGCGCCACCTACTTCACTTGGAGTTCCGCAAGCTTGAGCGAGTATTCCCACTCGACCGGTATGATGCCGCGGTCCTTGTAGTACCGCGAGAGGCGCCGGATCTTCGATTCGATGAGTTGCAGCCCGCGCTTGTTGCTCAGGTCCTTCCCGTGTTCCTTCAGGTGCGTCTGGAGGCTCGCGGCCCGTCGGATCAGGCCCGCGA
>VBMC01000190.1 GCA_005879015.1 Methanobacteriota archaeon | reverse complement strand
GCGACGGTGATGAGGAAGGATTCTCCCCCCGAGGAATTGCCGCGGTAGATCGTGTACAGGAGGATGGGGGCTCCGCCGTCGTCGGAAGGAGGATCCCAGGTGAGGGTTACTTGGCCGTCTCCGGCCACCGCCTGCAGATTCTGCGGGGCCGATGGCAGAGTCGGAAGGAGCAGAGGAGCGACCGTCGATCGGTCCAAAATGGCCTGAATGTGGTCCCCCGTTCCAGTCGAAATGGAGAGGCCGGCCGCCAGGCCTCCCCCCAGCGAAGTACCCACGAACATGAGCGCGAGGACCCACCCTCGAACACAAATGAGCCCCGTGGCCGTTCCAGGAACACCGCATCGACCCATGCCTTCCAAAGTCAATGGAGGACTAGGCCCTAACCCTCGGCTTCGCGAGCTCGCGTTCCCGCAGCTCCCTTCGGAGCACTTTTCCGACGAGAGACTTCGGAAGATCGGTGGTGAACTCGACGGCCTTCGGGACCTTGAAGGCCGCGAGGCGTTCTTTGCAGAACGCGACGATCTCGTCCTCCGTGGCGCGCATCCCTCCTTTCAGGACGACGAAGGCCTTGACCGACTCGCCGCGATACGCGTCCGGAACCCCGATCGCCGCCGCCTCCGCGACCGCCGGGTGCATGAACAAGACCTCCTCGACCTCTCGCGGATAGACGTTGTAGCCGGAACACAGGATCAAGTCCTTCTTGCGGTCCACGATGGAGAAATATCCGTCCTCGTCCATCTTCGCTATGTCACCGGTCAGCAGCCATCCGTTCCGCAACATTGCCGCCGTCTCTTCCTGCTGGTTCCAATATCCCTTCATCACCTGCGGACCCCGGACCGCGAGCTCGCCGATCTCGCCCGGAAGGACCTCTCGGGATGCATCTTCCGGATCCACGAGCTTCGCGTCCGTATCGGGGAACGGGATGCCGATGCATTCCTTCACGATCCCGTTGATCGGGTTGCAGTGCGTGACCGGGGACGCTTCCGTGAGGCCATAGCCCTCGACGATTCGTCCGCCGGTCGCGGCCTCGAACTGCTTCCGCACTTCGTTCGGCAGCGGTGCCGCGCCGGAAACGCACACGCGCACGGAACGGAGGTCGTACTTTGCCAGGTTCGGATGGCGGAGGATCGCGATGTACATGGTGGGGACGCCGGGGAAGAGGCTCGGCTTCGTCTTGTCGATCAGTTTGAGGATGGCGCCGATGTCCCGCGGATTCGGATACAGGATCACCTCGCCCCCCTTCACGATGGAGAGGAGCATGACCGCCGTCAGCCCGTACACGTGGAAAAGGGGGATCGCGCCGAGGACACGCTCGGGGCCGTGCGCCCCGGTCACGAACCACGCCGCGCATTGGACGGCGTTCGCGACGAGATTCCGATGGGTGAGCATCGCACCCTTCGGAGTCCCGGTCGTCCCACCGGTATACTGCAGGACCGCCACATCGTCCGGATTCGTCGGAGTCTGCATCGAACCGGCGGGCGTCTTTGCGAGGTCCGCGAACCGATGGATCCAAGGCTCTCGCGGAATCGAGAGAGGCCAATGGCCGGCCTTCTGGAGGTCCTTCTTCTTCTTGATCGGATACAGCTGTCGCAGTGGCGTCCTGAGAAATTCCGCGGCGTCGCAGACGACGACCCTCTGGACCTGGGTCCCGGCTTTCGCCTTGGAGAGGTTGTGCCAGAACAGGTCGAGGGCCACGACGGTCTCCACGCCCGCGTCATTCCACAGGACCTCAAGTTCCCGCGGGGTCAGGATCGGATTCGTCTGGACGACGATTGCGCCAGCTCGGAGGACCGCGAAGAACGCCACCATGAAGTGCGGCGTATTCGGGAGGAGGAGGGACACGCGGTCGCCGGCGCGAACGCCAATTGCCCGGAGACCGGCCGCGAACCGGTCGACCGCGGCATCGAGGTCGCGATACGTCAACGTCTTCCCATAGAATGTGACCGCGGGCCGGTCGCCGTGCTGTCCCGCGGTCCGACGGAGCAAGTCCTGCACCGGGACATCCGGATAGGTGAGGGACCGCGGCAGGTCGGCGGGCCAACGGGCGAACCACGGCTTCTCCAACGTGGCCGTCTCCCGCATCGGTGCAGTATCGGTGGCGCGATAGAAAAAGGGTGTGGACCGGCGCCGCGTGCGCAACGATTATCTCCGTGACATCCGCTGTTGGCCTAAATGCCCTCCACGCCCCGCGTGCGCATCGAAAAAGGAGGACGCGTCGCGGTCCTCTGGATCGAGAACCCTCCCCGAAACACCATGCGTCTCTCCATGGTCTCGGACCTGATGTCCCGCGTCCCGGAACTCGAGAAAGACGATTCGATCCGGGCCGTCGTCGTGGCCGGCGCGGGCAGCCTCGTCTTCTCCTCGGGAATGGACATCGAGGAGTGGGCAAAGCTCCCGCCGAAGGAGGCTCAGGAATGGGTGACCCGCGGGCAGGACGCGTTCTGGGCCCTCGAGCACCTCACGAAGCCCACCATCGCCGCGGTCGCAGGCATGGCCCGCGGAGCGGGGGCGGAACTCGCCCTCGCCTGCGACATCCGGATCGCGGACGAGACGGCGATCTTCTCCCACCCGGAGGCCGATCTCGGTTGGATGCCGAGTCACGGCGGCACCGCCCGGCTGTCGAAGATCGTGGGTCGGTCGAACGCGCTCGAGTTGCTGCTCTCGGGAAAGGCGCTCACAGCGCTCGACGCGTTGCGCCTCGGCATCGTGGACCACCTGAGCGCGCCCGGTGAGGCCCTTTCCGAGGCGCGTTCCCTGGCGGAAGTCTTCGCGAAGAAGTCCCGATCTGCGGTGAAGGCGATCAAACGCGCCCTCACGGAGGGGGACGAGAAGCCGTACCGGAATCGCTTTCTCTTGGAGTCCCAACACGCGGTGCAACTGCTGTGGTCCGAGGAGTACCAAGAGACGATGGCGAAACTGCGCAAGAAAGCCTAGCGGCTGGACGATGACGTAGTCCTCAGGCCTTCCTCAGGACCGTCTCCCGGGTTCCCCACCGTTTGAGTTCGATGTCCACTCCGACGTCGGTGGCCACAAACGATCGGTCCCTCAGGCCAGCCTCTTTGAGGATCTTCCGCCGCTGCGCGTCGTCCTCGAATCCGAGGATCGTCTGGAAGAATCCGAAGTCGATTTCGACCGCGCCGTCCACATGG
>VBMC01000189.1 GCA_005879015.1 Methanobacteriota archaeon | reverse complement strand
CGGCGCGTGGAAACGGAAGTCATCCTGGACGCCGGTACCGTACTTGACCTGGGCCGAATAGAGCAATCCCAGGAAGGTCGTCTTCCCTGAGGCGCGGTCGCCGAGTAGTGCGCAGGGCATGTTCTGTGCATCACCCCCCAACCGTACTTAATCCTAATCACAACGTTATCATCCGCGGGAAGTACCGGCCATGGAGGAACGGGTCAGTCTCCCGCCTCGGTGGCGATCGTGCGCAGGCGCTCGAGCAGGGCGAGGTACTCGTCCGCCGAATAGTCGAGTTCCCAGCCGCCATCTTCTCCGCGACGGAGCCGAACCCCCTCCCTCCGGTCCCTCGTCGCGGCTTCGGTCGCCACCCGGCTGAAGAAGTACGAGGGTGTGGCGAATCGCACCCCTTGAACCTCGCGGTCGGTGATCTTCGCGATCGTCTTCGGCAGATTCGTGTCCAGGAGCGCGCGGGCGTAGGCCGCTCTCCGGGTCGTCTCTCGGACGCTCGGTGGCGCGTCTTCGATCTTCGCCCGTCGGAGCGCTTCCTCGCTGACGGAGTCAAACTTGGAGAAGAGGAAAATCGGATGGAAGCGCTTCGGGGCACCACGCGCTCGTGACCTCTGCAAGGCCGTCAAGAGCGATTCCACGGCTCCGTCGTAGTTGCTCATCGTGCCATGCGGATTCGCTTCACCGACGACGGCGAGCCGTGTGCTGTCCACCAGGATGACCATGGCATCGCTCTCGAGCACGTCCCTGAGGTTCGCGTTCGCGAGGGAACTCCCGCTGCGAAATCGAGCCATCTCGGCGTCCAGATTCCTGAGGAGAACGAAGTGCAAGGAGGCGGAGGTGTCCGGACTCCAGGCCTTCGATCGCCGTCGCGACAGGATCCCGAGCCTGGACCTCCGACAGCCCACATGGAAATTGATGTCACTGATTCCCTCCTTCGCGGCGGAATCCGGGAAACTCCCCGACATGAGCTGTTGAAAAGCCTCGGAGATTTCTTC
This sequence comes from Methanobacteriota archaeon, assembly GCA_005879015.1. GTDB lineage: Archaea > Thermoplasmatota > Thermoplasmata > RBG-16-68-12 > RBG-16-68-12 > RBG-16-68-12. Next base: position 1,653 of record VBMC01000189.1, on the reverse strand, counting down.
TATCGATGCGAGGTCCACATGAAACCGGAAATCATCCGCCCGTGTGGCACCGGATTTCACCTGGGCCGCGTAGAGGAGCGCGAGGAACGTGGTCTTTCCGGAATCACGGTCCCCGAGGATCACGATGTGCGGCATCGCTAGCCGGTGTAGTTGTGATGCTGGGGAAAGCCTTTTGGAGCCATTTCCTCCCGAGTCTGTGGATCCATCGAACGGGCAGCGAGACCTCGTTCCGCCGGCCGGGAGCTGAGCCACTCTGTGCGCATCCGATGAGGGCCCGTCTCTCCCGCGGTTGCGATGTTTCGGGCAGTACCCCTAGACGATCTCCATCAGTCCGTTGCGATGACGAGGAGATCCGCGGGCTTACGAGGACGCAACGCGCTTCGTTTGCGGTGCGATGGCCACCTGCTCCCGTTCCGTCGAGCCTTCCATGGAAAGGGTAGACGAGGTTCTGCCCGAGATCACCTGGCCCACTTCGTCGAAGTATTCCGTCCCGACGAACGCCTGGTGCTCGACCGCGCTATACCCTCTCTCGCGGGCAGCGAACTCTTTGTCTTGCAGTTCCGCGTACGCGGACATTCCGCGGTCTTTGTAATCCATCGCAAGCCCGAACATGGACAGGTTCAGCGTGTGGAAACCCGCGAGCGTGACGAATTGGAAGCGGTAGCCCATTCGGGCGAGTTCGGACTGGAAGGTCGCGATCGCCGAGGCGCCCAGTTTCTTCCGCCAGTTGAAGGACGAAGAGCAGTTGTACGCGAGGATCTTCCCCGGGAAACGGGCGTGGATGCCGTCGGCGAAGGCACGGGCCTCCTCGAGATCAGGCGACGATGTTTCGCACCACAGCATGTCCGCGTACGGGGCGTACGCGAGACCGCGAGCGATCGCCGCCGAGAGTCCGCCGTCCATTCGGAAGAACCCTTCCGCGGTCCTTTCTCCCGTGAGGAACGCATGGTCCCTTGGGTCTGCATCACTCGTCACCAGGCGCGCACTGTTCGCGTCCGTCCGAGCGACCAGGACGGTCGGCACTCCCATGACGTCCGAAGCCAGACGAGCCGCGACGAGTTTCTGGATGAACTCCCCCGTGGGGACGACCACCTTGCCTCCGAGATGTCCGCACTTCTTCGCGGCGGCGAGCTGGTCCTCGAAGTGGACTCCGGCCGCGCCGGCCTCGATCATCGCCTTCGTGATCTCGAACGCATGGAGCGATCCGCCGAAGCCGGCCTCCGCGTCGGCCACGATCGGCGCGAACCAGTGGATGTCGTCCTTGCCGGCCATGTGCTGCTTCTCGTCCTCCCGGCGCAGTGCGTTGTTGATCCGTCGCACGACGTTCGGGACACTGTCGGCCGGGTACAGGCTCAGATCGGGGTACATCTGACCCGCGTCGTTGCCGTCCGCCGCGACCTGCCATCCGCTCAGGTAAATCGCACGGAGTCCTGCGCGGACCTGCTGGATCGCGTGGTTCCCGGTGAGGGCCCCGAGGGCCTGGACGTAGTCTTCCGTCCGGAGGAGCTCCCAGAGCCGTTCGGCCCCGAGCTCCGCGAGGGTGTGCCGGATCCGGATCGAGCCGCGCAGCCGATCGACGTCCGCGGCCCCGTACGGCCGTACGATGCCCGCCCAGCGTTCCGAGCTCCGCCAATCCTGTTCCAGTTCCGCGGT
>VBMC01000188.1 GCA_005879015.1 Methanobacteriota archaeon | reverse complement strand
CGCGGGATCGCGACGCGCTCCGGACATTCGCCTCGCGAGTCGCCTCCGTTCGGTGGACGGAGGAGGCGATCAAGGAATCGATGGTCTCCTTGACGAAGAGCGGATCGCTCCCCGTCGACACGAGCCGATTCTTCCGGGATCTGTACTTGGTCCTGCTCGGGTCGGAACGCGGTCCCCGTGCCGCGCCGTTTCTCGCGGTCCTCGAGAAGGAGTGGGTCCTTCGACGACTGAAGGACGCGGCCCAGTGAGAAAACTCAAAATACGTCCTCTCCGTTGAATCGCATCGCAGCCCCGTGGTCTAGCGGCCAATCGTGACCGCGATGCGGTCGCGGGCCAGTGATTCGAGGCTCTGGATCGACCCGAAACGGTCGAAGGGAGACCTCGCGACGGCAGTTCGAATCTGCCCGGGGCTATCTCCTACTTGCGGGCCGGACCGGGACTGCCTTCGGCAGCGGCGTCGGGTTCGGCCACCCGCGGAAGCCGGGTTCACCATGAACGCGATGTCAGCCACCACGGTCCATCCGGAACGCTCGATGTTCCTTCACGAGCGTCCGGTATGCTTCGACTTCCCGCGCCGTGCGATCCGCATCCCATCCGAGCACATTCGCCATCCTTGAGGCGACCTGCGGCGCGGCTTCGTACGATTGATCCGCGGCTTCGTAAAAGAGGCCGAGTCTCCGGACGAGGACGTCCGTCAACGTGAGCGCCATTTCCTCATGCATCGCGATGTCGACCTCCGCCCACACGTGGTGCCGTCCCTCCACGATCGGGTCGCGAGCTGCCGGGGCGCCGACATATCGCGCCACTTGCTCGGGCGCGTATCGGACTTGGAGCTCGAGGGCGGCCGGTTCGTCGAAACCCAGAGCGAGGAATTCCTCGAGGGGCCGGACGGGAGGGCCGAAGGCGCCCTCCGACGTCGGGTTTCGCCGCCTCTCGCCGAGACGGACTTCTACCATGTCGACGACCGCTTCGGCCATCGCCCGATGGGTCGTGAACTTGCCCCCCGCGACGGAGATCAGCCCATCCGGGTCCAGGAACACCTCGTGCTCGCGGGAGACATGGGACTCCGATCGATCCTCGGTGGCACGCCGCAGGAGCGGGCGAAGACCGGCATACGCACTGACGACGTCGTCCGGGCCCACGTGCGCATCGGGGAACGCATCGTTCGTTACATCCAACAGATACGCGACGTCGCCCGCGTCCGGCGTCACCCGGTTCGGGTCCCCGCGAAAGTCGGTGTCCGTGGTCCCGACCAACGTGAGGTCGTTCCAAGGGAGGACGAAGACGAGACGACCGTCGCGCTTCGTCGTCAGCGCTACGGCATGGCGGTTCCCGATTCACGACGCCCCTCGCCCGGACTTCGAAGGCGGAGCCGTCGATCCGGTCGCGGAGGTGAGCGCCCACGACCCGATCGTTCTCCCGGATGAGGTCGGTCACCTCCACATGATTCGAGACTTCTGCGCCCTCGCGGGCCGCCTCTCGGACCACCGCGAGGACGAAACGCGCGTCGTCCGTCCACGCGTCATAGTACAGGCCCGCCCCGGCCAGATCGGCCCGAGACAGACGGGGTTCTCTGTCCGATGCGGCATCCGGTCGGAGCCAAACGCGTCGGGGCAGCGTCTTCTTCGAGAGGAGGTCGTAGAGGAACAGGCCGAACCGGAGGAGGATGGGCCCCGGACTCCGTCCTCGGTAGGCCGGGATTACGAACGGGAGAGGATGAATGAGTCCCGGAGCGGTTTCCAGGAGACGGTCCCTCTCTCGGACGGCGAGGCGGACGAGTCCGACCTTGTAGTCTTGGAGATATCGGAGTCCGCCGTGGATCAAGCGCGAGGTTTTCCCGCTCGTGCCGCTGGCGAAGTCTCCACGGTCGGCCAAGGCGGTCCGAAAGCCGCGTCGCGCCGCGTCGCGCGCGATCCCGACACCAACGATGCCGCCGCCGATGACGAGGACGTCGAAGAGGTCCTGTTGCATCCGCGCAAGGCTCGCGGTCCGGGTGCGGGCGGAGAATTCCTCCGTCACATCCTCCCATCCATGAGCTTCCCCGGATTCATGATTCCCTCCGGTCGAGCTCCCGTTTCAAAGCCTGGAGCACGACCAAGCCGTCCTCTCCGATAATTCGGTGCCGGTAGGGCGCGTGGTCCGTTCCGATTCCATGGTGTTCTCCCTCCCCAACCCCACCACTTGACCGGCCCCGCTTCTACATGGTCGACGAAACCAGTCCCCCGCGATAAAGACGTTGCCCGGCGGTCCCGCCCGGAAACCGGTGCGAGCGCATCGTGAGGCTCCGCGAACCGCAGCAAAGAATTATAGACGGGCACCTCATGGGCTCGAGACAAGGGCCGCGATGATCGAGCGCGAGGAGATTGTGCAGGTGCTCGAGGGCTACGATCCTTCGAAGATCCGCATCGCGACGATCGGGTCCCACTCCGCGCTGGACGTTTGCGACGGCGCGATCGAAGAGGGCTTTCGCACCCTCGTGTTCTGCGAGAAAGGCCGCGAGGCTCCGTACGCGCGCTACTTCCGCGCCGTGCGGGACAAGGACGGACGCGCGGTGCGCGGGACGGTGGACGAGGCGATCGTCCTCGGAAAATTCGAAGAGGTCCTCTCCCCAAAATTTCAGGAGCACCTTCGGAGCGTGAGTGGCGTCTTCATCCCGAACCGGTCCTTCACCTCCTACGTCGACCTGGATGCCATCGAGGACGATTTCCGGATCCCGATCTTCGGGAGTCGCAATCTCCTCCGGACGGAAGAGCGCCAGTTCGAGAAGAGCTACTACTGGATCCTCGAGAAGGCCAAGCTACCGACCCCGGAGAAGTTCGAGCAGGCGCGGGACATCGACGGCCTCGCGATCGTCAAGCTCCCCCACAAGGTCAAGAAGCTCGAACGGGGCTTCTTTACGGCCGCGAGTTATGCCGAATTCCGCGAGAAGTCACAGGCCCTGCTGAAACAGGGCGTCATCTCGGAAAAGGACCTGAAGGACGCGCGGATCGAACGGTACATCATCGGTCCGATTTTCAACTTCGACTTCTTCTATTCGCCGATCGAGGACGACGCGGAGAAACTGGAACTCCTCGGCATCGATTGGCGCTTTGAGACGTCCTTGGACGGCCATGTACGGCTGCCCGCGGAGCAACAGAGGACTCTCAACGACGCCCAGCGGATTCCGGAATACGTGGTCGTGGGGCACAACGCCGCCACCTTGCGGGAATCAAGCCTGAACGATGTCTTCGCGATTGCGGAGCGGTATGTGAAGGCGACGCAGCAGCACTTTCCCCCAGGTATCATCGGCCCCTTCACGCTACAGACCGCGGTCGACAAGGACCTGCAGTTCTGGGTGTACGACGTTTCGCCCCGGATCGGCGGGGGGACGAACGTCCACAT
>VBMC01000089.1 GCA_005879015.1 Methanobacteriota archaeon | reverse complement strand
CGAGAACGCCTGCGCGTACCCGGATTCCGCGCCCGTCGTGTTCACGGATGTGACGGTGTAGAAGTAGGTGCGACCCGGCTGGACGCTCGAGTCGCGGTACGCGGTCGGTGCCGCCTTCGGGATCGGCGTGATCGTGAGTCGCGAGTACTGACCCGCGGTGCCGTTCCCACGATAGACGTAGTAACCGGCCAACGTCGGCGACGAGACCGGACTCCACGTCACGTCGACGACCCCGTCCGTCATGGACACGTTCACGTACAACGGGGCAGGGACGCTCCCCGATCCCGGCGGTGACATGTCGAAGCCGGCGGTCTGCGAGCGTACGTTCCCGGAGCTGTCTGTGGCCCAGACCGTGAAGGCGTAGTGGCCCACCGCGCTGTAGTTGTGTTCCACGTACCACCGCGTCCCGGATGCGTGCACCATCGTGAGATTCTGGTCGAACCCGGGTCCGCGGACGGCCGCGGTCACGGTGAGGATGCCCACATTGTCCTGCACGTCCGTGGTCAGGTTCACGAATCCGTCCACGACCTGGACCGACGGATCAGCCGCCATCGCGAGGATGGACGGCGGAGTCCGGTCCGCGGTCGATCCGGTCGAGAACCTCCACATCGAACCGGCGTAGGGATTGCCCGGATTGGAATGGTCTGTGGCCGTGCTGTTCACATAGACCTCGTAGTCCGTCCCATCGGCCAGGGTACCCGATGGTCGGAAGGTGAATTGCGTCGCGTCGGGCGACCATGCGACGGTCCCCGTGAGCCAGGGTCCTCCGGAGCCGCGCACCCGGAACGCGTTCGGGGCGCCGGTCGTCGCCTCGTTCATCGCCTCGGACCAATTGACCTGGATCAGCGTGTTCCGGTCCACGCTGACCGCGTCGGAGAGGGGCGAGGACGACAGGATGGTTGGAGGCGTGGAGTCCACCTCAAACGGGGCGGAGTCCACATGGGTCGATGCGCCCCGCGAATCGAGCACATCCAGGTGCAGGACCGTGTCCGTCGCACTGAATCCGGTCGGCGTCCAGGAGACGACGTTCGAATTCCCCCCCGGGGTCGAAGTACGGATCGATTGGCTCGCTCCCCCGCTGTAGCTGTACGTGAGGTTGTACGTCATCGGATCTCCGTCGGGGTCCATGAGATCGAAGGAGATGTCATGGGCCTTGCCGCCCGTCCACGAGGTCCCGGGCATCGGCGCACGGAAGGTCGCCGAAGGGGCGCCGTTATCGTGGGTCGACCACATGCCGGTGTTCAGCGGAATGACTTGGTCGGCGTAGGTGAACTGGCCGACGCGATCCGCGGGGAAGGAGAACGTGATGGTGGTCTGCGTGGCCGATGTCTTTGGCGAGATGTCTTCTCCGTTATCAGGCACCCCGTTGTTGTTGTAATCGATGAAGAATCCATGCGGGAGTCCGTCGTCGCTCGTCAGCGTCAGGTCGATCTGATCGTTGCGGTAAACGACAAAGGTGGGCCCGGGATTGGTCTCCCCCCCGGACGTGGTGCTCCAGCCGAGCGCGCTCGCGAAGAGGTAGATCGGGACGTTCACGGCCTTGGCCGGCTGCGCGAGGACGAGCGGCAGGAGCGCCGCGAGCGTGAGGCCCAGGACGAGTCCCAGGGTGGCCGCAAAAGGACGCTGCGGGCAGGTCGTTCCGCGCGTCATAGGACGGCCCGGGGGCGGTCGTGCCATTCCTCCGGGGGTTTGTCCAACGCTGATTTGTAGGCCCCGTATCCTTTCGGTAACAAAGAGCGGCGTCGATAATCAAGATGAACACAAGTCATCACATACGGCTTAGTATCCAATTCCCGCAGTGAGGGAAGTTGGTCCGATACATGCTCGCACGACCCGAACAGACGGAGGCGCGCGTCGACTCGCAGGCGGAGAGACTGGAGCGCCGCTTCTCCGATCTCGTCGACACCTGTTCCCGATTCTCCCGAGAGATCGTCCGCGACGTCGGCTGGAACGGCGGCTCCGCCGCCGTGTTCGATCCCTCCGCCGCGAACGTGGAAATCACTCGCACCGTGTTCGGCAAGTGGTCCCTGGACATCCTCACGCTCCTGTACATGCGCCAGTCTGCCGGGTTCCAGGAGATCCGTCGGGGCCTCGGCCGGATCAGTTCGAGGGTCCTGTCGAGCAAGCTCACCCGGATGCAGGAGACCGGCCTGATCCGGAGGGACGTGAAGCCCACGCGGCCGCCGCGGGTCGCCTATTCGCTCACGGACCACGGGGAGACCGTGGCGAAGTTGGGGGAGCCGGTGTTCCTCTACCTGCGGCTCAGCGGCGCGTTCACTCCCCAGCCGGAGCCGTCGCCCTGATCGCGGGACGCGATTCCTTCGTGAACCGTTCATAGCCCCGTTAAGCGGCGCCTTCGTCCTGACTTGGCGCTTCGTCGGACGACGAGATCGGTGCCATCGAATCAAGCCTTGACGAGAAAAAGAGGAGGCTGGGTGGACATGTCCGAGCGCGCCGGCCGCTCGCTGCGTGAGGTCTCGGCACGAGGACCTACGTCGCACCCATCACAGCCCCACTCACACCTTCGATTCCGAAGGTCCTGTCAATCGCTGCCCCTTTGCAAGTCACCCCTGGCGGCGAAGGCCGTCCGCGCCGAATGTGGCCGCTCGGAATCAGTCTTTCCCGAGAACCTTCCGAAATCCGGCCCACATGGAATTGTGTTTCGGGCCGTTCCGCACTATGTTGATATTCGTCGAAAACGTCGGCATTTCGACCGCTACAAGAGGGCCGCTCAACGTTGTTCATAGGAAGGCGTTCGAAGGCTGAGCAGTTCCTCGGCGAGGGCCGCGTGCACCTGGAATCGAAGCCGTTCGTTCGCCACCTGCAGGTACAGACCGCATTGCTCGAACCGCCCCGCGCGGGCCGCCGCGAGGCCTTTCGCGAGTTGACTCCCGTACGCGTTCAGGTCGAGCTTCAGGAGCCGGCCGAGGGCGCGAAGGTCCTCCCCTTCGCGAAGCAGTTCCGCGAAGGTTTCGTGGTGGGCCGAACGGCGGCCATCAACGGCCGCGTCCGGGGCCGGAGGCGCGAGCCGTTGCGCAAGCCGGCGGGCCATGGCGTGGTCTTCCACGCGCACCACGTCCTCCTCCTCCGGCCACGGATACACGTTGATCGTTTGCCGGCCCCCGTCCAGGTGCTCCGGGAAATCCTGCCGGGCCGAGGCGGCGAGACGACGCAGCTCTCGAAGGCGTTCGGCCACGCGCACAAGCCTCGGATCCGAGGGGATCGAACGGGCGCCGCGTCGGACCAGGACGACCGCGAGCACCCCCAATATGGCGAAGGCGAGCATGGTGAGGCCCTGGAGGACGACCAGGCTCCGGGTCGCGACGGCGAAGAGGATTCCGGCGACCGCGACGATGAACAGAAGGCTGCTCCGCCACGGTATGTCCATTGTCTGCCAATTCAGAATCTATCCCCTGTTTATAAGTTCCAATGAATCAGGTCGATTTCAGTGCATTCATTCCGGCCGTGACTCCTCCCGCCGCCGACGAGCGGCTTGCACGAGGGGGTGACCACAAGGTTACTACAAGCTTTTAAGTGGTCCTCGTTCATGTATTCAGGCGCTGTGGGAGGTCGACGCGGTAGATGATTGAGAATAACGAGTCGCCGACTCAGTTGCGATCGGTTCCGCCGGAATTGGAAGCGGTCCTCCGCCGCAAAGGGTACATTCTCCTCGTTAAGGGAGACGCGGGCACCGGCAAGACCAACCTCGCCTTGGAGCTCATGGCGCTCCTGCATTCCGAAGGCGATTCTGTCCATATTTCGACACGGACGTACCCAGAGAAGCTTTCGTTCCAGCATGCCCTCTTCCCGAAATTGGCCGCGGAACCGAACGTGCAGTTTTTCTCGACCCTCGAGTTTGATCCGGTCCAGTTCGTCGTCGGGCACAAAGTCATCTCGGGGCTCCACGACCTGCTGTCGAGTATGGAGAATCCGCTCGTCGTCCTCGACTCCTGGGAAGGAATTTCGGACTACATCCCCGCGGAAGCGCGGATGAAGGTCGAGCAGTCTCTGATGGCCGTCCTCGAGGAAACGGGGGCGCGTCTCATCTTGGTGAGCGAACACTCGGAGGCGAACACGACCCTGGACCAGCTCGCGGACGCGATCCTGATCCTCCGTCAGAAGGTGATCGACGACCGGCGGCTGCGAGAGTTGGAGATCCGAAAGCTCCGCGGCGTCCCCATCCGCCAGGACCAGTACCTGTTCACCCTCGCGGGAGGACGGTTCCAGTACCTGGAGCCGTTCAACTTCAAGCTCCCGGAGGAGACGGCGGAGTTCCGCCCGGTCCACAACACGGAGACCCACATGTCCACCGGGAGCCGAGACCTCGATGCCCTCCTGGGCGGCGGCGTCGCCCGCGGTTCGACGGTTTTGCTGGAGATGCGGGGCGACGTCCCGTTCGAGGCGCAGGTGTACGTGCCCCTGACCGCCCTCCTCAATTTCCTCGCAACGGGCAACGCGGTGATGATGTTCCCGTACAGCGATTTCGATCCGAAGCGGTCGCGGCTCTTCGCGACCCAGTTCCTGGCGGAAGACATGTACGACGCGAACATGCGCGTCTTCACGACAGACCGCGTCGAAGACCCCGTCGCGATCAAGTTCTCATTGGACATGGCGAAGGACTTTGAGATGTGGCTCGAGGTCTATGGGAAGTTCAAGAATCAGGGAAAGATCGTCTGGAAACTGATGGCCCTGGACACCGTCGAGAACTTCTACGGACAAGGGGTCATGGACTTCCTCGCAACGGTGGCGGCCCGCGTCGCCGTGAACAAGGACATCCAGTCCGTCCTGGCCCGGCCGAACCTGGAGCTCACGGAGAAGGTCGCGAACATCTCCCAGATCCACCTCGTGCTCACGACGCGCTGGGGCACGCTCGTCTTCTACGGCGTGAAGCCGCGCACGGGATTCTACGGCCTCCAGTTCTCCTTCGCGAACGGGTATCCGGAGTTCAAGCTGATCCCGCTCCAGGACGTGACGCTGTCACGGGAGCGGAGTGGAATGCCGGGAGAACCACCCCTCGCGATCCCGGTCCACATCCGGCGGCGGGCGCCGCAGGCGGATTTCTTCGAGACGGTGGCCCGTTCCATGCAAAACGCTAAGAAGAGGTTGATTGCATGACCGAAGTTGCGGTGTCAAAGACGCCGGAGCCGACCACGGACGAGCGCGCAGCGACGGGCCTCCAAGAGCTCGACGGGATGCTCGAAGGCGGGTTCCTCTCGGGCAGCTTGGTCACGCTCACCGGGCGACCCGGGACCGGGAAGACGATCTTCGGATCCCACTTCCTGCACCATGGCGCGAAGAAGGGCAAGCAGGCGGGCATGTATGTGTCCATGCTCGAGAGCGAGAAGTCCTACATGCACAACATGCGACGCCTCGGACTCGACTTCGAACCCTTGATGGCCCAGAAGCGGTTCTCCTTCCTCGAGCTCCCCGCACCCACCTCGGAGGGCCTTCCGGCGCTATGGGAGCAGATCGCTCGGGAGATCGACGAGAACGAGACCGAGCGGCTCGTGATCGACTCCTTCACCGCGATGTCTCCTGCGTTCCAGACCGTCGGGGACCTCCGGACCTTCACGCACGTGCTGCTCGGCAAGATCGTCGGCGGAGCCTCCGGGTGCACGACTCTGTTGATCACGGAGGAGGGGACGGGGAGCATGGGGGGTTCCCCATGGACCGGCGTAGAGGAGTTCGTCGCGGATGGCGTCATCGAGTTCAGCATCGTCCCGGCCGGAGAGGCGCGGGTCCGGTACATCGAGATCACGAAGATGCGCGGCACGAATCACCAGATGGGTCCCATCCCGATCGACATCGGCCCTCGGGGGATCCGGATTGTCCATCCGCATGTACGCGGGAACCCTGTCTAGCGTCCACGGAGGGAGCTCGGTGGCGCGGAGTGAGGAGCCGGTCCGGCAAGGTGGCCCAAAGTTAGGTCGACGTGCTATTCGGGACCTCGTTGTTTCCCGGTTGCCAAGGACGAACAGTTCGGTCGTCACGGGAAGGTGGTCGGTTCGTCGAGGACATCCCGCACTCGTGGTGATAACTAAACGCACGCATTATCAAGCCCTTGCCATCTGGTGCAAGCCGTTTCGAAAGGCTGGCCCAATGAAAATCGGAAGGAGGTCGGTTGCCTGCGATGGCGCTCGGCAGCCGCGAGGCTGGACCCGATTTCCGACTTGGACCGACGCCCAGGCCCAGGAGGCGGTACCGTCCCCCATCTAGCCAAGACCAAAGGGGCCCGAGACGATCCGGCGTTTCAGCAGGCCTACTGGAGGGCCTTCGACAAGACCTTCGGCGATCAGAACGCCCACATGGTCAAGTCGATGCTGCTGTCGAAAGTGAAGAAGGCGGACACGGGGGACGCCGAGATCGACCGGGTATGCCTCGGCCTGCGCATGACGATGGGCTGGCTCGCGGAGGCGATCGAGCGCACGGCCCTTCACGATGCGGGTTACGAGAACTCCGAAGAGGAGTCCCCGAAGAAGAAAATCATCCAGTAGCGATGCGCATGTAGGAGCGGCCTAGACGGCGCTGAATCGCGCAACGACCTGATCTTCCGTCCGTTCCGTCTTGACTTCCTTCTTCAGCAGTTGCTCAAACACGGACCGAAGGAGTTCCTCGTAGTAGAAGGACCACTTGATCCCGCGGCCATGCTTCAGGATGATCGTCCACCGGCCGCCGTCGACGTGCTCCTCGTATTCGAACGACTTCCCGTATTTCGACTCGAGGGCCGGATACCCTTTCACGAGGGTCGTGACGCTCACCTCTTTGAACCAGAAGGTGAGGAAGTCCTTCACCAGGTTCTGTCCTGCCCAGCGTCCCATCTCCCGCGCCTCTTCGTCGGTCAGATAGCTCATCATCTTCGTGATCATGGAGGCGGGCAGGGAGAGGAATCCGAACTTCTCCGCGTAGACGTCCCACTCGATGAATTTTCGAAGCGCCCGGTTTACGAGGAAATTGACGCTGACCCGTTCCTTCTCGGCTAAGGTGGAGAGGGCGCGGTCCGTGTCTCCATCCAACCGGATGGTCCTCGTGACCGCGGTGCGACTAGCCAATTCGGTTCACCAGGGCCCTCTTCAGAATAAAGGCAATGCGTTGGCAACCACTTATATGTTATAGTCTTTTGCAACTGTAATCATTAGGTGTGACGCACGGCGCACACTCCCCATGCGGAGTTGCGCGCATTAAGACGCGGTGGATATCCCCCTCGCTCGGCTTGCCCGCGTCTAATGTCGGGGTCAACGGAACGTGTCCTCATCGCACCCACGTCGAGCGCGTGGCCGATTCCGGCACACGTGGACGTTCGATCGACGACGTCGCGCATGAGCGATCGATCCAACACGCCGTTCCGACGGACGCTCGTGTACCTGCTCGCGCGGTCGCGAGGCGGCCACAACCGGTGCCGGATCCTGAAACTTCTTCAGGACCGCGGGCCCTTGAACGCGAACCAAATCGCGAGCGCGCTGGAGCTCCATTACACGACCGTCCAGCACCACCTGACGAAGCTCGCTCGTGACGATGTGGTTGCTGCGAGTCCGCGCGGAGAGTCGTATGGCGCCCTGTTCTTCCTCACCTATCAAATGGAACGGAACGCGGAGTTCCTCGATGAGGTTTTCCCAGGTTACGAGCGGCCGGAGGACAAGGCCGGACGGGCGAGGAGCACGCCCGCGAATCTGGGCATCGTATCGCATTGACGGGCCGGAGGGAGAATAGACGACCATGATCGCAGAGGCGATGGGGGGTGGCCAATCGGAAGACGAGGTCGCGCACTTGTCGGGCGCCGAAAGGGACAGCCCGCAGCCGAGTCCCCGAGGCCATGTCGTCATCTTCCTGCCGGCCCTAAACGAGGAACGGGCGATCGGCAAGGTCCTGGACCGCATTCCCCGCACCCAGCTCAAGGCGGCCGGATACACCGTGTCGATCTGGCTCGTCGACGGGAACTCGACGGACCGCACCCTGGAAGTGGGCCGCAAGAACGGGGCGAGCGTGTTCATCCAGGCCGGGCGGGGGAAAGGAAACGGGATGCGCCAGGCGTTCGACCACTTGCTCCGCACCCGGGACCGCGCGGACGGCGGGTCGCGCGAACCGGAGTTCTTCCTCATGCTCGACGCGGACGGGACCTATCCTCCGGAAGCGATTCAGAGGTTCCTCGAGGCCCTCGCCTCCGGGAACGACGTCGTCCTCGGCTCGCGCTTCCGCGGACGGATGGCGGAAGGCGCCATGACGCCCCTCAACGCGATCGGGAACCGCATCCTCAGCGCGCTGGCCCGCCTCCTCTTCGGCGTCTCCGTGACGGACGTCTGCACGGGGATGTGGGGATTCAAGGCCGACGCGCTTCGTCGGATTCCGCTCGAGGCGAGCGGCTTCGATCTGGAGGCCGACCTCTTCGGCTCGGCCTGCCTTTCGCAGGCGCGGATTACGGAGTTGCCGATCGACTACGGTGCGCGAATCGGGCCTCCGAAGATGCTCCCTCTTCGGTCGGGACTGCAGATCGCCCTACGCCTCTTCGTTCGCCGTCTCAACGGATCTTCGCGGCTGATTCAACGCGTGCGAACGGATGCCTCTCAGGGCAAGCAGACCCCCACACTGAGTCGTCCCGAGGGAATGGTCTAGGCTCTCCATCGAGCGTTGTTTTCGTCGATGTCGTCGCCGATTGAGAACGGCAAGTGTTGCCCCTACCGAGAACTCAATGGCCTCCCGAACAAGTTAACTATTAGCAGGCCGGCGTCGCGGACCGAGGCGCGTTCCGCGAAAGCCGCCGCGAAGACGCGGAGAGGGGGAGGCCGCGGTGGATCCGCGGAACGCCGTCCGCCAACGCCGACCCCGTCAGTAGAACCGGCCGTCCGCATATAAGCGACAGTGATTCGGTTATCACCAACGTGCACCGCGTTGCGGCGCCCCGCTGAAATCCCGCAAGACGATGTGCCGGGTCCCAGGTGGAACCGCCAACGGGAGGACGGAGGCGACCTCCGTTGCGCGGTGGAGTGCCCCTCGGCGCTCAGATTGCTGTCGTCAGTTCGGTGGTCGTCCATCCTGCGCCCTCGAAGCCGGAGGAGGTCCCGCTCTCGTCCGTGATTGATGAGCGCACGGTGAGCAGTGCCGCCCTGCAACTCACCGGCGTCGGGAAGACATTCAACGGGAAGAGCGGGCCGACGGAGGCGCTGCGCGAGGTAGACCTCTCGATCCCTGAAGGCGAGTTCGTCACGATCCTCGGCCGTCGGGTCGAGTCAAGTCCACGTTGTTGAATATTGTCGCCGGCCGGCGTGACGTGGCAAGGCCCCCTGTCGCGGTAATCGATTACTATCCTCATAATAATACGATACCCGCGCCGCGAATCCTTACACCTCACCATTTCCAACGAAGCGACGACCGCGAACCGCCACGAAAAGACTAAACGCTACGACGAGCCCTGGGCCGATTCGATGCGGGTCGCGATCCTTGGGGTCGGTGGACTGGGCCGGACCCTCGCGTCGGAACTCCGGGCCGACCGCCGGGTGACGTCGCTCCTCCTCACGGACCAGTTCGGGGAGCGCGCCCGGGTCCTCACGGGCATTCCGGGTCGCGTCTCGATCGAGGCGACCCAGCTGAACGTCGAGAACCATGCCGCCCTGGGGCGGGCGATCAAGGGCTCGGACATCGTCGTGAACACGACGCTCCCTCGGTACAATCTTCGGATCATGGGGGCAGCCCTGGAGGCTGGGGCGCACTATCTGGACATCGCGGCCGCCGGGCCTTCGGAGCCGGGCGCCCCACCGGGGATCTTCGCGCAGCTGGCGAGGGCGGACGACTTCAAAGCCGCGGGGCGGACCGCGCTCGTGTCCATGGGCTTCGATCCGGGGATCTCGAACGTGATGGCCCGCGACGCGGCGGAGCGATTCGAGGCGATCGACGCGATTCGCATCCGCGCCGGGGAGCTCATCACGGCCCCGGGTCCGGGGTACCTGCCGCTCTCCTCGCGTGAGGCGTTCCTGGAGAACGTCCTGGTCCGGCCGTCCGTGTGGCTCTACGGCGGCCTCGCGGCAAGGGACCCGCTGAGCGAGCCCGAGGATTTTCCCTTCCCCGCTCCCGTCGGCGTCCAACGGACCTACCTCGTCTCCCACGAGGAGGTGGAGACCCTTCCCCGGTTCCTCGGAAAGTCCGTGGGCCGCGTGGACTACAAGCACGCCCTCCATCCGGACGTGGTCCGGGCCCTCATTTCCCTCGACCGACTCGGCCTGCTCTCGGACTCTCGCATGATCCGCATCGGAAATCAGATGGTCTCCTTCCGGAGGGCGCTTCTTGCGGCGTTCCCGGAGCCGTCCGCGCTCGTCCTGCCGTTGCAAGGGGCGACCGCCCTGACCGTCGAGGTCGAGGGCGTGCGGGACGGTCATCACCTCGTGCGGCGGGGCGACGTCCTCATGTCGCAGCCGGACGCGAACCGCCGCCGCTCTACGACCGCCGTGAACTACCTGACCGCCGTCGGGGCCGCGATCGGGGTGGCGATGCTCGGAGATCAGACGACCCCGGGGCCCGGCGTCCATCCGCCCGAAACGTTGGACCGGGAACGCGTGTTCAAGGAATGGGCGGCCCGGGAGCTGCCGATGCAGTGGTCCGAGCGGGCGGTCGCGGCCTGAATATTGCGACCAAACCTCACGTCGGATCGCCGAACGTGATGTAATGCCACGGCTTGCGTACGGCATCCGTCAGGTCGATGAACACATGCTTGATCTGTGTGTACTCTTCCAGGCTGTAGACGGAAAGGTCTTTGCCGAACCCGCTCTGCTTGAATCCGCCGTGCGGCATCTCGCTCACGAT
>VBMC01000187.1 GCA_005879015.1 Methanobacteriota archaeon | reverse complement strand
CTCCGGTCGCGGTCGCAAGAGACGCGACGAATCCCTTCAGGTCCGAGCCGTCTGGAAGGTCGACCCAGAGGGACTTGGGGACGGTCTCCGCGAACGCCCATCCGAGCGCCGTCTTGCCCATGCCGCGAGAACCGTATACGACGGCGACCGGCGCCGCGCCCACGAGCCATCGTCGGAGGATGCCGATATCCTGCTCCCGCTGCAAGAGGGTCGGCCGTTCCAGTGCCGCGACCCGAGGCTGGAGTCGTCCGCCTGGATCCGTGGCCGCCAGGGCCGCAAGGGCGGAGAGGCCGAGGACTTTCCGGGCCTCGCCGAGCGTGGTGGTGCGACCGTCCACCTCGACCGTCGTGCGATCGATGTCTCCCAGAATCTGGCGCGCCTGCCGTACGCCCGCTTCGGTGAGGGCATACACCCGGATCTTCCGTCGCTGTCCGCGGAGGCGGGTGTCCCGCGAATCCGCGAGGCCGTCTTCCTGGAGCGCCTTCAGGGTCCGAGGAACGTGGCTGCGGAGGAGCCGGGCCCCATCCGCGATTCCGGCCTGGGTCGCCTCCCGGCCCGGTTCCGGCACGTTCCAGAATCCATGAAGGTGGACGAGGACGCGCTCGGCGGCGGTGAGCTCCACAATGGTTCCGATGCGGCCCCGTTTACTTAAGCGTGCGTCCCCTGATTCTCACCGTATCATGGGATGGTAACTCCCTGTCAACAGATTCCCCCGTAGGGGGAGATCGGTCAAGGGCAGTCGTAGCCCGCGCCGTAGCGAGTTCGGGGTCACGGTGAGCGACAGCGCTGGACCCGCGAACTCGACGTGCCGGGACCATGACGAAACGTCATGCCCTTCGACATTGTAGGGCTCCTAGGAAAGCGAAATGGAGCCTTGGATCGCGGGCCCGCTCGCGGGACTCCTCGCGACCGCCGTCATGACGATCCTCGAGGTTCCAGCCTGGCGGCGACGGGGCTTCGCGGGAATCCTTGACTGGGAACAGAATCAAACGATGGCAGCCCGCCTCCTTGGTCGGCCTGCCGAGGAACTTGTGGCCGGAGGACTGTGTCTTCATTTCTCGCATGGTGTTCTCGCCGGGCTCGTCTTCGCGTTGGGGCTGGCGGCCTCGCCGGTCCCTCTCCCGTCCCCTGCCGCAGGGGCGGCCTTTGGCATCGTTCTCTGGGCCCTGACCCTCGCGGTCCATGCGCGGGTGACCGGACGACGGATTCGTGGCGACTCCGTGCGGATGGCGGCCGCGCTGGTCAGCCTCGGCAGCCATCTGGTGTACGGCATCGCACTCGGGGTGCTCGTCCTCCTGCTCTGAAAGGTCTCGGCCATGTCGACTCTGCGTCTCGCTGTCCGGAGAGGGCCACAGGCAAGCATCATCCGCCACTCGACCAAAGCCTCGGGCTCCACCGGGGGCGGCAGGGTGTCCGGTGTTCGTACTTTGAGGCTCGTGGTCCGTCTCACGTCTTCTTCAAGACAGCGCGAGTAGGTGGCCATTCTTGTAGCAACTAGGGGTCGTTCGGTTTCCTGGCCACAGAACAACCCATTTCAGCCTCAGATTCTCCCCATGCGTGAGAATCAGGCATCGCGGTTGTGGTAACTACCGCGAACACTTTATATATCGTCGGCTCGGGTGCAAGTCATATCCGGAAGCCCACCGGGAGGCCAACTCATGAAAGTGATCCTGCGCGAAGACGAGTCGGGTGTGTCGGAAGTCATCGGCACGATCCTGATCCTGGCGATGACCGTCGTCCTGTTCTCGACGATCATCATCTGGGTCACGAACATTCCGACTCCGACCGCGCAGTCCCGCTTGGACATGGAATCCACGATGAATCCGGTCATTGTCGCAGGCGCCGAGGTCGGCGTGAATATCACGGTCCGACATCTGGGCGGCGACCGCCTGCAGCCCGGGCCGACCCGGGTCTATGTGACGTCGCAGCGGGGGACGAGTCCGCCCGTGACCGACGTCGTGCTGCTACATCCGTACAACGGCGCCGTCTCGCCCGCGAGCGGGCTCGTCGACGGCAGCGACAGCGTCTGGGACGCCGGCGAGCGATGGGCGTACAAGAGCTTCTCCCTCCGATCGACCGACGCGATCACGATCACGGTCGTGGACCTCACGAAGAGCACGGTCGAATGGAGGTCCGCGATCAACGCATCCACGGGAGCACGGCCTCCGGTGTTCGTAGAGAAGTGGGCGGACGGCATCCCGACCACGTCCGGGATCGATCCTGTGAACGAACATCTCGGCTTCGCGATCTATGCGAAGGTCGTGGATCCCGACAACGACCTGAACTCGAACTCCGTCTACGCGAACCTCTCGATCTGGTTCGGGACCGGCAATGCCTGCGAGCAAGCCCAGAAGATGCACGACGACGGAATCACCCCTGACCGGGTGGCCGGCGACGGGATCTTCTCCTTCGGCAACAGCGTCTGCGTGAATGCGCCATTCCCGAACCTGAACTGGGACGGGTCCATCATCCTGTTGAACGCGACGGACCTCAAGGGCAACAAGGCGACTTCCCGATTGGTCCTAACGGTGCAGCAGTCGAGCACCGGTGCCGGGAGCGGATCGACGAACCCCGCGCTGTGGCAGTACCTCGGTTTCGTCCAGGTCATCCCCAATGGATTCTGGGTCACAAACCTGAACAACCCGTACAACTCGGCGACGACGTTCCTTCCGTATCG
>VBMC01000088.1 GCA_005879015.1 Methanobacteriota archaeon | reverse complement strand
TCGGGATCCCGAACAAGACGTTGTTCCCGAGACAATGGATGAACCAGTTCCACCAGCGCCGTGTGTTCGCGCTGAGGGTATCCCGGAAGTTCCGAATCTCGTCCTTCGTCGTGAAGTACACGTTGCCGATCGATCCGACATGTTCGACCCAGGCCGGGATGCGCCGATCGTCCGCAAGGTCTTGCAGGCCGCTGAACAACTGCCGGCCAAGCCGGTTCACGTGGTCGTAGTATTCGGGATGTTCACCGAGGATCTGGACCGCCTTCAGCCCTGCCGCGACCCCGATCGGGTGTCCATTGTAAGTGCCCGCATGGAAGGTCGCGTTCCGCCACCCCCGGCCCGGTTCGAGGGTCTCCATGATTTGCGACTCGCCTCCGAATCCCGCGAGTTGGAATCCGCCTCCCGCGATTTTCCCGAAGGTCGTCATGTCCGGGCGGACGTCGTAGTATTCCTGCGCGCCCCCGTACGCTAGTCGGAAGCCCGTGAGGACCTCGTCGAAGATGAGGACGATGTGACGTTTTCGCGTGAGCTGGCGGAGACGCTTCAGGTAGTTCCCCTTCGGGACGATCACGCCCGGGCCGCAGAGCACGGGTTCCACGATCAGGGCGCCGACCTCGTCTTCGTTTTCTTCGAGGATGGCTGCGGTCCCTTCGATGTCGTTGTATGGGTAGATAATGACCGTGTCCGAGACGGCCTTCGGGATCCCGCGTCCATACGGGACCGGCTTGTATCCGTTGTTGCGCGCCATGCGGGCGTCCATGTCGAGGCTCTGGAGCACGTAGTCGTGGGCGCCGTGGTACGCGCCCTCGGCCTTCGCGATCTTCTCGCGTCCCGAGTAGGCCCGCGCGGTGCGGATCGCATGCATCGTGGCCTCGGTCCCGCTGTTGCACAGCCGCATCTTCCGCATCGACGGCACGGCCTTCTGGACGGCCGCCAAGTAGTCGATGAAGAGCTCGCTCGTGACCCCGAGCATGGACCCGGATTCGAGCTGCTTGATCACCTCGAGGGCGATGTCGCGGTTGTTGTGTCCGAGGAGCAGGGCGCCGAAGCCCATCATGAAGTCGAGGATTTTGTTTCCGTCGACGTCGTAGATGTAGCCGCCGTCCCCGTAGTCCGCGAGAAACGGGTGCGGTCGGAAGTAGCGGATGTTGCTCTCGACGCCTCCCGGGGTGAGCCTCGCCGCCCGGCGCCAGAGCTGGGCGCTCTTCTTGTGCCGCGTGATGTACTTCCGGCTGAACTTCTGGGACGGCAATGGATCACCTCCAGGCGAAAACGAGGCCGGCGCAGGGCCGACTTCGGGACCCCGGGCCCCTTGGGGGAGGATGTGCCGAGGCGCGGAGTCGCCTCGATCGGCCCGGTGAACGTCCTTCACCCGGACATTCCTGAATAGGCTCCGGAGCCTATGAATAGGTTACGTGTACAGTTCGCGCTTTGTATATCAAAGGACGAATCTCTCAAAAGTATAGCCATAACGTAAACGTCGCGGCGGACGGATGTCGTCCGCCCGAGTCATTCCCTTCATGGGATCCATAAGATGGCTGTACACAAAGGTGCGTTGGATGCTTTCGATTCGGGAGTGGCCTCTAACCGGAAGAGTTCCGATGGAATGCCTATCTTCGTACATGGATTGACGGCCGACTTGGGGTCCGGGGAGAAGCGCCAGCGGCCGAGGGGAGACGACGGAAGAATGATCGAGACCACGGTGGAATCGATTTGCGGCGCTCTTGATGGTCAACCGATCTGAAAGAATGCGTGGGGCAGGATTTGAACCTGCGAACCCCTACGGGACAGGATCCTGAGCCCTGCGCCTTTGACCAAGCTTGGCAACCCACGCACGTCGCAGGCGGCTGCGAATTCGTTAGTTCGTAATAATCTTCCGGTGCGGGCGTCTCCCTGGGAAGTCGCTCTGTCGATCCGCGATCCATTCCTCGAACGGATCGGCCCGCCCTTGCCTGCGATTCAAGACTATCGTTTCTTCATGATTTTCATGAAGCCATTGGAATCGAAGACCTCGAGCTGCCGGTCCGAGAGCGTGCTCCGGAATTCCTCCCAGCTAATCACCTCGATCCGATTGTTGCGCCCTTTTGTAAATTGAATGCCGTCCGTGCCCTTGACGCGGCCAGGCCGAAGTCCTTTCTTCTTCGCCTTCTCGATCGCGGCCTCGATGCTCACGGGTTCCATGACCAATCCGATCCCTCCGGACGCGGCCCCACAACGAGCCGTGCGCGGATGTATATGAGGGTCGCTATATAATTGTTGTTTTGGGACGCGGCCCTCGCAGAAGCCTTCTATCGCGAAGGGATATGCTTGATCGTGCCACGCTTCGGTTCGTCCGGCATCCGGGGTCTAGGGAATGTGGATGTGACACCGGAGCTCGCGCTCAACGTGGGCATGGTGATTGGGGATCTCTATGGAGACACACTCATTGGCAGGGATCCCCGTCTCACGGGGTCCATGCTCGATGCCGCATTGAGCGCCGGTGTCCTGTCAAGCGGCTCGGACGCCATCGAGGCGGGTCTCGTCTCCACACCGACCCTCGCCCGCGGAGCCGGAAATTACGCGTGCGGTGTCATGATCACGGCCTCGCACAATCCGGCTCCGTACAACGGGATCAAGCTCTGGAATCCGGATGGGATGGCCTTCGACGAGGACCAACAACGGGAGATCGAGGACGCCCTCGACCGCTCGAGCTTCCCAGTGCCTTCCTGGAATCGGATTGGCGCGGAGTCGTCCAACCCCGACCTGATTGCCGCACACATGGAGGCGATTCTGAAAGACGTGGGCGCATCGAGGGTTCGCGTGGTCGTCGACTGCGCTTGCGGGGCCACGTGCACGATCACCCCCTTGCTCCTCCGGAAGGTGGGATGCGATGTGATCGCGATCAACGCACAGCCGGACGGCCATTTTCCCGGCCGGGAGCCTGAGCCGACCGAGGAAAACCTCGCCGCCCTACGGGCGACGGTTCGCGCGTGTCGAGCGGATCTCGGGATCGCCCACGATGGAGACGGGGACCGGATGGTCGCGGTCGATCGCGAGGGAACGTTCGTCGGAGGCGACCTGCTGTTGGCCCTATTCGCGCGTCAGGAGGTCCGGACGGGACTCGTCGTCCCGGTGGACGCATCGATGGTCCTCGAGGACCTTCTCCCGAAAGCGAAGATCTGGCGGACCCGGGTCGGAGACGTCTACGTCGCGGCAGAGATCAAACGACGCAACGCGGACTTCGGCGGAGAACCCTCCGGGACCTGGATTTTCCCGAAGGCGACGCTGTGTCCCGACGGAGTCTACGCGGCTGCGCGCCTCGTCTCCATGGTGGCCGAACGTCCCCTCGACGAACTCGTCGGGGAGATTCCGCGCTACCCCGTGATCCGGGGTGCAGTCGCGTACTCCATCGAAGAACGAGGGAAGGTGGAGTCGCGGCTCGACACATCGCTCCGAGGTCTCTCCGCGGATTTGAGCACCGTCGATGGGTGGCGACTCGAATTCGAAGACGGTTGGGCACTCGTCCGTTTCTCCGGGACGGAGCCAAAAATCCGCGTGTTGGCGGAGTCGCGAAACGAGGCTAGAGCAAAGGAGATATATTCCACGGTCCTATCGAGCGCCAGAGGCGCAGCCGCATGAAGGCCGTAGTCCTCGCGGCCGGTGAGGGCACGCGGATGCGGCCCCTCACGGCGAATCTTCCGAAACCGCTTCTACCGGTGGCCGGCAAGCCGTTTCTGCGACACAGCCTCGAGGCGTTGCGCGCGGCGGGGATCAGGGACCTCGCCATCCTGATCGGATGGCAAGGGCATCGGATCCGGGAACGGTTCGGGGACGGGGCGGCCTTGGATCTCTCCATCGCATACGAGGAACAAAACGAACGCCTCGGGACGGCCCATGCGATCGGATGCATGCGCTCGCACGTGGAAGGCCCTTTCCTCAGCGTGAATGGCGATGTGGTCGTGTCGGGGCAGGCTCTTTCGGAGCTGCTCGCGTTCCATGGGAAGGTGCGCGGGCCGGTCATGGCCTTGGCGGAGGTCCCGGATCCAAGTGCGTTCGGTGTGGTGGAAATGAAGGACGGGAAGGTTTCGTCCCTCGAGGAAAAGCCGCGAAAGCCGAAATCGCACCTGATCAATGCGGGCATCTACGTGTTCGACGAAGACGTCTTCCCCCTCATCGACGCGACCCCGAAATCGCCCCGGGGCGAATTCGAGATCACGGACACGATCCGTCTCCTGATGGCGAAGCGCGACGTCTATGGATTCCGTCTTCCGACGGAATGGATCGACGTGGGGCGACCGTGGGATCTCCTGCGGGCCAATGCGGCCCTGTTGGCTCCCTTGAAGGGTGCGACGCACGGCCAGGTGGATCCCGGCGCGACACTGGTTGGCGAAGTCCTCGTGGAGGAGGGTGCGACCGTCCGGCGCGGCTCGTACATCGAGGGCCCGACGATCATCGGAGCTGAAGCGGAGATCGGACCGAACTGTTACATCCGGCCGGCGACGTCCATCGGCCCCAAGGCGAAAGTCGGGAACGCCTGCGAGGTAAAGAATTCGATCTTGATGGCCTCCGCCCACGTGCCCCATCAGAACTACGTGGGCGACAGTATCCTCGGCGAGCGATGCAACCTCGGCGCGGGCACGAAGGTGGCGAACCTCCGACTCGACGAGGCGCCCGTGAAGGTCGTGTTCCGCGGGGTCGAGGTCGACACCGGACTGCGGAAGCTTGGCGTGATCATGGGGGACGACGTGAAGGTGGGCATCAATGCGTCGATCGACGCGGGTACGATCGTCGGGGAAGAGTCCTTCCTTGGCCCGGGGGCCCACGCGCGGGGGAACATCGCGCCGCGGAGCCGGATTTTCTGAGGTGACGGGCGTGCGGATCGCCCAGGTGTCCCCCTGGTTCTCGCCACATTTCGGAGGCGTGGAGAGCCACGTCCGGTCGCTCTCCAGGGAACTCGCCCGCCGCGGGCACGAGGTGACGGTCGTCACGTCCCAGCATGATCGTACGCTGTCGGCCGAAGAGACGGTGGACGGTTTCCGGGTCGTCCGCGTGCGGCCGCGCTTCATCTTCATGCAGACCCCGATCACGCCGCGAATGCGCGGGAGCCTCCGCGCCTTGTCGGCGGACGTCGTCCACGCGCACTCGCCGCCGCCTCTCGCATCGCACTATGCCGGTGCGGTCGCGTCGGAACGCGGGATTCCCTACGTCGTCACGTACCACTGCGACGTCGAGCTGCCTTCCGCCTTCGGTTCGGTCGTCGAATCGATCTATCGTCGAAGTCTCGGGGCAGACACCCTCCGGAACGCGAACCAGGTCATTGTGACGACGCGGACCTACGCCGCGACGAGCCGGGCGATCTGGAGGTACAACCCGAGCGTGATTCCGAACGCGGTGGACCATCGTCGTTTTCGGCCGGATGTGGACGGTTCGGCGGTCCGGGCCAAACTCCGTATTCCTCCCGAAGTCCCGATCGTCCTCCTCGTGGGGCGAATCGTGCCCCACAAAGGCGTCGAGCATTTTGTCGAAGCCGCGCGGTACGTCCCGGATGCACGGTTCTTGGTCGCCGGAGGAGGATCGTCCCTCGACGCGATGAAACGACTCGCCCTTTCGATGGGTGTCGCGGACCGTGTCCGTTTCTTGGGCCGTATTTCGGTTGACCGTCTTCCCGAGGTGTACGCGGCCTGCGACGTGTTCGTGCTCCCGAGCGTCTCCCGCCTCGAGGCGTTCGGGATCGTGGCGCTCGAAGCCATGTCGACCGGGAAACCGGTGATCGTCGCGGACATCCCCGGGGTGCGCGAGATGATCGAGGACGGGCGGGACGGACTCCTCGCGGATCCCGTGAACCCAAGGGACCTCGCGGAGAAGATCCGACGGCTCCTCTCGGATCCCAAGGCGCGCCGGACGATGGGCGCACGGGGTCGGGAAAAGGTCCTCGAGTCCTTCAGCATCGAGCGGGTGACGGACCGCATCGAGGCGGTGTACCGGGCGATTCTAGACGGTTCCGAGGCAACTACGGCACGACCTTGAGCGGGGTCCTCACTCCCTTGTTCGTCCAAGCGGCCCAGGTGTCCTCGTTGTACGGATACCCGACGATCAGGTGGATGCCGCCGAACTTGCTGAACAAGGCGAGGTCCTCGTCCGAAGGTTCGAACACCCCGCTCGGGTGGGAGTGGACGGTGCCGACGACGGCGAAATCGGTGGGGAGCGTGTGGAGTTGAAAGAGCGCGTGGCGTTTGCCGCTGATGGTCCCCGGGACCAGAATGAGCTCGTCGATCGTCCCCTGGTCCGCGCGGAGGACCGCCCCGAACTCCCGGGGATACATGTCGCGGGACGCCTCGAGAATCATCCGCAGGGTTTTGCGGGCGATCGCCACGACACGTTTCATGATCCCTCATTGGCGTGACAATTTTTCCTCGACCCGGCGATAGAAGTCGTTTCGGAATCGGACGAACTTGGCCCGGCGTTCGGACGCGGTCAGGACAACGTCTTCGGTGCCCTTCAGGCTCGATTCGTGCTGTCCGTCCATCACGAGGAGGCACTCCTTCGGTTTCATCAGACGGACATGGACCTGGCTCGCAGCCGGGAATACATGGGGGCGCGATGCCGGCTTGAACGGCGCAATGGCCGTCACGATCATGGCGTCGACGTGCGGGTCGACAATCGGACCCCCCGCGGACATCGAGTACGAGGTGGAGCCGGTGGGAGTTGCGACGATCATCCCATCGGCGCGGATCCGCTCGACCACTTGGTCGTCGAGGCGGATCTCGAAAGTGCGGATCTTCGCGATCTGCGCGGTGTGCACGACCGCCTCGTTCGTGCAGTCGAAGAGCCGTTCGCCGTCGACCGTGACCTTGAGCCGCATTCGTTCCTCGACTCTGTAGTCTCCTCGGATCGTCTGGTCCAGGTATCTGTCCATGTCGTCGGAGTTGACCTCCGCGAGGAAGCCGAGGGAGCCCGAGTTGATTCCCAGCACCTTCGAGTCAGAGAGCTGCAACGCCCGCAGGATGGTCCCGTCCCCTCCGATTGCCAATATCACGTCCGCCTTCATGTGGGCCAAGGGCACTCCTTTTCGATCTAAGGCGCGGGCCAGGTCTGATTCGAGCAGTACTTCCTGCTTCGACTCCAGTTTGGCCAGGACCTGTGTCGCGCACTCCATCGCGCTGGGTATGCGCGGGTTCGCCGTGATCCCGAACTTCATGAAAGTGCCTCCCAGGTCCGACGGTCTCCGACGGCCACGAGGTCCGTACGCGCGGTCGACGTGAGGGGCATGTCGAGTTCCTGGCCTTTGAGGTCGAGGACGAGTCCGCCCGCCTCCCGGACGATGAGCACCCCTCCGGCGATGTCGACCGCACGCAGCTTCGTCTCGGTGAGCTTGGAATGCATGTAATACAGGTCGGCCGCCCCGCGGGCGACGAGGCACAGGTCCAGGGAGGCCGCCCCGAGGACACGGACACGGCGGGCCTGGCTTGCGATCCGTGCGGCGTCGGGCGCCGCCTGCGTTCCCAGGTAGACGCTGAACACGAGGTCCTCCAAATCGACGGGACGAACTCGGATCGGCCGGGCGTTCAGGAACGCCCCGCCCCCTTTCGCCGCATAGTAGGTCGCGCCGGAAACGAGGTCTCGGACGAGGGCCTCCTGGACGTCCGAAAGCCGCTCGTGTCCGATGGCCAGGGAGACGGAATACGCGGGGACACCGCGGATCGCATTGTGGGTTCCGTCGATCGGATCGAGCACGAGCGTGGCCTTTCCACCGCGTTCGATGTAACCGGCTTCCTCGCTCAGAACGTTCAGCGCTGCCCCTTCGTAGTCGAGTACTTGCAGGACGGTCTCCTCCGCGACCCGGTCGATATGGGTGCTCGGAGCGCCATCGGCTCCTCGGCCTACGACTTCGGCGGGGTCTCCTTTGATCGCCTCGACGGCGTGCTGGACCGCGTCGGCGAGTTCGAGGAGAAGCCCCTTCATCGGCCGACCTACGGCCTTTCTTGATATAGAATTATGGCCGGTCGCCCCGCAGTTCGTTCCAGTCGAGCATTTCTCGATACTCATGGACCATCGGCGCCGCCATACGTTTGACAGGAGATTTCGATCCGCATGGTGGCGGACGAAAGTCGTCTTCAAGCGAAACCTGGTCATCGCTATGCTTACATAGAAGTACCAACATAGGCAGATTCCCGAATTCCACATATTCGGAGAGATTTACATGATGCCAGCAGGAACGCAGATATTGGTACTCAAGGAAGGGACGCGCCGAGAGCGCGGCAAGGGAGCGCAGTTCAACAACATTGCGGCGGCAAAAGCTGTTGCGGACGCGGTCCGCTCAACCCTAGGCCCGCGTGGGATGGACAAGATGCTCGTCGACAGCTTGGGAGACGTCGTCATCACGAACGATGGCGTGACGATCCTCAAGGAGATCGACATCGAGCACCCCGCCGCGAAGATGCTCGTCGAGGTCGCGAAGACCCAGGATGAGGAAGCGGGGGACGGCACGACGACGGCCGTCATCTTGGCGGGAGAACTGCTCAAGCGGGCGGAAGACCTCATCGAACAGAACATTCATCCGACCGTGATCGCGGCCGGCTACCGACTGGCGTCGGACAAGGCCCACGAAGTCCTCGAGAGGGTCGCGATGAAGATCTCGATCAAGGACGCAGATGTCCTGAAGAAGGTCGCGATGACCTCGATGTCCTCGAAGTCCGCGAGCGGGCACAAGGAACTCCTCGCAGACATCGCCGTCAAGGCCGTCAGCACGGTCGCAGAGAAGCGCGCGGACGATTCCTACTTCGTCGATGATGACAACATCCAGGTCGTCAAGAAGCAGGGTGGTTCCATCGCCGACACGGCGATGGTGGACGGGATTATCGTCGACAAGGAACGCGTTCATCCCGGCATGCCAGGCGAAGTGAGGGAGGGAAAGATCGCGCTGATCGACGCCGCTCTTGAAGTGAAGAAGACGGAGATCGACGCCAAGATCGAGATCACGGACCCGACCCAGCTCCAAGCCTTCCTGAACGAGGAAGAGTCGATGCTGAAGCGGATGGTCGAGACGGTCCGAAAGAGCGGGGCCAACGTCCTGTTCTGCCAGAAGGGCATCGACGATCTCGCGCAGCACTACCTCGCGAAGGCGGAGATCTACGCGGTGCGCCGCGTGAAGAAATCCGACATGGAGAAACTCGCGAAGGCCACGGGCGGCAAGGTCGTCACGAAGCTCGACGAGCTCGCGAAGGACGATCTCGGATACGCCAAGCTCGTGTACGAGAAGAAAATCGGCGAGGACGAGATGACCTTCGTCACGGGATGCAAGAACCCGAAGGCGGTCTCGATTCTGATTCGCGGCGGGACGGAGCATGTCGTGGACGAGGTCGAGCGGTCCCTTGAGGACGCGACGAGCGTCGTCGCGGTCGCGATCGAGGACGGCAAGGTCATCACGGGCGGCGGCAGCAGCGCGACGGAGATCGCCCTCAGCCTCCGCGATTTCGCGGCGACCGTCGGTGGCCGCGAGCAAATCGCGATCGAGGCGTTTGCCGACGCGATGGAAGTGATTCCCCGAACCCTTTCGGAGAACGCGGGCCTGGACCCGATCGACATCCTCATCGAACTCCGTAAGGAACACAAGAAGGGGAACAAGCACGCCGGCGTGAACGTCTTCACCGGTAAGGTCGCCGACATGAAGAAGGAGAACGTGATCGAGCCGATCCGGGTCGGGAGTCAGGCGGTCTCGTCCGCCACCGACGCGGCGGTCATGGTGCTCCGAATCGACGACGTGATCGCCGCGAGGTCCGGCGGCGGCGCCGGCGGCGCAGGCCCCAAGGGCGGCGGGGAAGGCGGCGAAGGCGGAGGCGACGGCGAAGAGTTCTGAGGTCCCCCTCGCGGGGCCTCAGGAGGTCCCCAAATGGCCGAGGAACCGTCCCCGGATTGGGACACAGGGCCGAGCTCGCTCGACCGCCTTCTGCGGCGGATCGACGCGTACCGGAGCCTGCCGGCTATTGGGACCTCGACCGCTCCGGCCCTCGGGCCACCCTCTGCGATCGCGGATGAGGGCGACCGGGTGCGTGAACCCACCGCGGAAGTCGTCGTGACACCCGCGCGAATCTACGTGACCCTGGAACTTCCCGGGGTCTCCCGCGAAACGCTTGAGGTAACGGCGGAAGGCTCGCGGCTGTCCGTCCACGCGATCGGCGCAGACGGCCGAGTCTTCCATTCGGAGATGGAACTGCTGCACCCGGTCGAGCCGCAGGCGGTCACGGCGACCTACCGAAACGGCGTGCTCGACGTGACATTGCCCCGTCGTCGTGGCCACCAGATTCGGATGAAGAAAGGTGACTAGGATGTCCGAGAAGAGCCCGACCGTGCAGAGGCCGGACGAGGCTGAAGCCCTCCGGACGGAGAACGAGCAGCTTCTGACGAAGCTCAAGTACCTGCAGGCGGAGTTCGAGAACTACCGGAAGCGGGCGGACCGCGACGCCGAGATCGTCGTCAAATTCGCCCACGAAGCGCTCCTGGCGCGACTCCTGCCCATCCTCGACGAAATGGACGCGGCGGTCGATGCGCTCCAAGGGGAAGCTGGCAAAGGGATCCGGATGGTCCGGGACAACCTGACCAAGGCGCTCCGCGAAGCGGGCCTCCAGGAGATTCCG
>VBMC01000194.1 GCA_005879015.1 Methanobacteriota archaeon | reverse complement strand
CATCTTCCATCCCCCGAAGGGCTGCACGCCCACGACGGCCCCGGTCGTTGCGCCGGCGGCCCGGTTCGCGTAGAGGACGCCAACTTCGACCTCGGAGAAGAAGCGCCGCACGTCACCCGGTTCTCGGGAGAAGATGCCGGCCGTGAGCCCGTAGTCGACGTCGTTCGCGACCTCGATCGCGTCCTCGACTCCATCGACTTCGATCACGGAAAGAATCGGCACGAACAGCTCCTCCTTGTTAATTCGATGGTTCCGCGGCAGACCGTCCACGATCGTCGGGTCGACGAAATGCCCCACCTTGGAATCGACTTTGCCACCGAACACGACCGTCCCCTTGGACTGTCGGACCTCCGCGATCGCCTTCTCGTACGTGGCGACGGCGGCGTCGTTGATCACGGGCCCTAGGTACACATCGCGGTGGGTCGGGTCCCCGATCTTGATCTTCTGCGTCTCCGATACGAGTCGCTCGAGGAACGCGGCCTTCACGGTGCGGTCGACGAGGACCCGAGAACACGCTGAGCATTTCTGGCCGCCGTATCCAAACGCGGCGCGCATCACCCCGATGGCGGCCTTCTCCAGGTCCGCGCTCGCGGTGACGATCGTCGGATTCTTCCCGCCCATCTCCGCGATGATCGGCTTGGGACGCTCTCGCGTAAAGGTCTTGAAGGCCGCGAGACCGACCGTCCGCGATCCTGTGAAGACGAGGCCGTCCACGTCCTCGTTATCGACCAGTTCCTGACCTACGGTGGCCCCAGGCCCCGTGACGTAATTGAAAACGCCCGGAGGCAGACCGGCCTCGTGAAGCAGTTCGCACAATTTGAGGCCCATGTACGGTGTGTCGCTCGCGGGTTTGAACACGACCGTGTTCCCTGCGATCAGGGCACCCGTCGACATGCCCGCGGCGATGGCGAACGGAAAATTGAAGGGAGCCACGACGGCCCACACCCCGTACGGTTTCAACATCGCGCGCGCGGTCTCCCCCGGGAGGAACTGGCCCATCGTGTGCTCATATCCCTGGTTCCGAATCATCTCGGTGGCGTACCACCGCAGCAGGTCGGCGGCCTCGTCGACGTCCGCCATCGCTTCGGACCGATTCTTCCCGTTCTCGAAAGACAGCAGGGCCGCGTACGCGTACTTCCGGTCGGAGATCCGATCCGCCGCGCGCTGGATCGTGCGGACCCGTTCTAGGTAGGGAGTCGCCGACCAACCGGGGAACGCCGCTCTCGCGGCCTTGATCGCTTGCTTCGCGTGCGATCGAGTGCCCTTCTGGAAGTGGCCGAGGACGAGGCTCGTATCCGCCGGGCTCGTGTCGGGGAACGTCGCTTTCGACCACACCTCTTTGCCGTCGATGATGATCGGATGCTTGCCCCCGAATTCCGCGCGGACCTTGTCGACCGCGGCTTCGTAGTTCAAGTGAAAATCTTCCGTCTTCCCGAGATCAGCGGCGTTCTGCCACGTCCGTTCGTTTCGAAATTCCATGAGTGCAATCCCTTGGGTGCACGCAAGGCGGGAGCGCGAATAAGGTTTCGCCCGTTCCGCTCTCCGGGTCGATTCGGCCGTCTCGTCCGCTGGCGTCCGGAGCGGTTTGGGATTCTCCCAGGGGAGAAGAGGGATGGACGCTACGCGATGTACGTGTCCGGCGATCCCTCGTACTTGTCGTATTGCGCCGTCGCGCCGATCGCGGCGAGAAGTTCGCGGGCCCATTCTCTCGTGTACGAGTTCGGCGGAATCTCCGTCGTCGCGCCGAGCCATTCGAAAATCTCCTTGAACACGGCACGCTGTTCCGCCTTCGTCAGGCCCTCGTCGATCTTGCCGACCCGCTGTTCGAGCCGGTTCATCCCGAGGACGAACTCCTTGCACTGGGCCAGGAACTTCGCCTGTTCTTCGCGCGTCA
>VBMC01000193.1 GCA_005879015.1 Methanobacteriota archaeon | reverse complement strand
GAATGCAGGAATGGTAGGAACAAAAGCAGGACGACCGCGAGTGCCCGCTTCCTCGCATCCTCACGTTCGCGGAACAGGAGCACCGCGACGGGGAACACGAGGAGGCCGATCGATTCCTTCGCGGTAGCGCTCGTCAGGAGGAGGAAGCTGCCGAAGAGCGCGAGAAAAAGGCCTGCGACAAACCCGCCGAGACGACGGCCGGTCGCCTTCACTCCGAGCAAGTACGCGACGAGGACGGTGGTGCAAGTGAGGAACGGCAAGATCAGTTGGACATGGACCAGTGGCGAGAGGCCTCCCACCTGAGATGCGGCGGACCACAGGAGCGAAAAGCCGGGCAACTTCTGATTGTAACTGTTCGTGTCGGCCGGATCGATTCGCCATGTCCCGCCCGCCGCGATGTTGCTCGAAATCCGCGCCAACGCGAACCCGTCGATGCTGAACGGAAGGGGGCTGAAGGTGAGGGGCACAAGCCTCGCGCCGAGGGCGAGGCAGAGGAGGGCGGCCACGATCGCCCCGTCCGTCCTCAACCTCGCAGGATCGCCTCCAAGGATCGGGGTGGCTCGACCGCGACAGTCTCCCGGATGGACTCGGTGGGTCGCAGGCGAAGGGTTCCTCGGAGGAGCACGAGCGCCGAGCCGATCGACACCGCAACGAGAAGGAGGACGATGAACGCCAACGTGACGACGTCGAACACGATGGGCACTTGATGACCGAACACGACGACGTTGACCTGCGGGAGGAGGAATTTTCCCGCGAAGAAACCAACCAGCGCCCCGATCGCTCCCGCCAGGAGGGAGAACGGCAGCGTCTCGACGAGGAGCCTCCGGCGCATCCAACCGTTGCTGGCACCGACCGCCCGCAGGACGCCCACCGCGGGGATGCGATCCGCGAAGGCCCTCGCCTGCACCGCGTGGACGCCGAAGGCGACGAGGATCCACAGCAGGACCGCGATGCCGTATGCGACGACCCGGACCGAGGTCGTCGCTTCCCCGACCGCGGTCGCGAGGTAGTCCCGCGGCGCGCCGCCCAACCCCGTCCGCAGGATTGCGTTCGCGAGACGCTCGTCGCTGGGAGGATCGCTGTGGATGTCCGCGCGGACGAGGCCGGGGCCGCTCACGTGCACGCTCGCCTGGAATCCGTCCAGGAACCGCAACAGGGCTGCGGGATTGGGCGTCCGAACGCGAATCGAGTGATAGTTCAACGGGCCGAGCCCGGTGAGGAAGCGGCCCATGCCGAAGTCGACGAGGAGCTCGTCGTTCGCCGCCGACTCCGTCCGGAACGTCCCCGTGATCCGGAGGAACGCGATCCGGGGCACATACGCGCCCGCGACCGTCACGGTGTCGCCCGTGACGAGACCGAACCGGAGGGCGAGGTGCTCCCCCGCCAACGCGAATTCGCTGCCGGCCATCGCACCGCTCAGGTGCGTGGCGTTCTCCAGGCGCAGGAAGGCGTCCGGATCGACGGCGCGCACGACGACGGGATTGCCCGCGAGGGTGGTGAGGCCCAGGATCTCCGGGCTCACGGTCTTCGCCCACTCGCTCTTGGTGATGTTGCTCGCCAGGCTCACGTTGATCGACAGAGGCCCCGTCCCCTGCGTGATCGCGTACGCATCCCCGGCGATGATCCGGGCTGGCTCGCCCGGGAGGGCCCCGAGGACCGGCCATGTGGCGCCGAGGAGGAAGGCGCAAAGGACCAGGCCAGCGAACGCCCGCGGACGGATCAGGATGGGACCGCCCCCTTCGATCGCACGAGGACCGCGGCCCGCCGGGATGGCGCGAGGCCGGCGACGACCGCGGCGGTGAGGGCGACGATCAGGGTGAGCCCGATCGCCCCCATCGGGGGCGCGAGGATCACGAGGTTCGGGAAGCCGAAGAGGGGAGCGAACGACACGACGGCGTGGGCCACCACGATCCCCAAAGCGGCGCCCAGGACGGCCCCCGCGAGGGAGATCAGGACGGCCTGCGCCTCGTAGACCGCGGCGACCTTCGCCGGGGTGGCTCCGAGGCTCCGCAAGGTCGCGATCTCCCGCGCGCGCGCGTGGACCTCGAGGGACATCGCGGCGTACACCAGGAGGGCGATCACGAGGCCGATGACGAGGGCGAGCAGTTGCAACGTGGCCTGGATCTGCGCCACGCCCGCGCGGACGAAGCCGACCGCGCCGACCGGATCCATCCGTGTTAGGCCCAACCGCGAAACGATCGACGGATCCAGGGTCGCGTTCGCGACGATCGCCTGGACGGATCCGCCGTGCACGAGGTCCATCCCCGCGAGAAGATCCGTCCGGACGTAGGCCCACGTGTCCGGGAACAGGGAAGAACGCATGGGCGGCGGGGGCACGACCGGGAGACCCGTGAGCCGGATGCCGAAGAGGCTCAGGTTAGCGGCGTTCTCCACCGGCCGCTCG
>VBMC01000087.1 GCA_005879015.1 Methanobacteriota archaeon | reverse complement strand
TCAGATCGCGAAGGAACTTCGACTCAAAGCGGGCGATGAAGTGGTCCTGGAGATCGACCAAACGGGCATCGAGGAAGCCTTCGGCTCGTCGAAGGACTGGGTCGTCGATCCCCAGAAACTGAAGGACGAACTCCGTCGAGGCTGGTAGCGCGTCGCGCTTCTTCCTCGACACATATGCCCTCATCGAGGTGGTCCGGGGGAATCCTCGGTACAAGAGATATCTCGCCGCCGAGCTACGGACGAGCGTGTGGAATCTGGTCGAGTTGTATCTGGCCAGCCTTCGAGACCGAGGAGAGGCCGAGGCAAGGCGCCTCTTCGATCGGTTTCGAAGCATCGTGGTGGAGCCGGAAGACGAGTGGCTTTTCGAGGCAATGGCCCTGAAGGCGCGTCGGCCCAAGCTATCGTACGCGGACACGATCGGGTACACGATCGCCCGTCGCCTCGGGGCCCGGTTCCTGACGGGGGACGAGGCGTTCCGACGCCTTCCCGACGTCGAATTTTGCCGCTGACAAAGGCCATCGCGAGCCGTTGACTCCCGCTCCGAAACGTCAGCCGGTCGCGGCCAAGCCTATTTCCGAAGCCAGCGCTTTCCTGCGCAGGCATGCGTCTCCCCTCGATCGTCCTGAATTTCAAGACCCATCCCGAAGTCCTGGGAAAGAAGGGCTGGGACCTCGCGAAGCGGTTTGCCGCGGTCGCGGACGACACCGGCGCGTCGATCGTGCTGTGCCCTCCCGCCACGGACATCGCGCACGTGGCCAAGCTCGTCCACGTTCCCGTCTTCGCGCAGCACGTCGACGCCGTCGAGCCAGGACCGACGACGGGATGGACGCCACCCGAAACCCTCCTGGAGGCGGGCGCTGCCGGCACGTTGATCAACCACAGCGAACGGAAAGTCGCATGGGAGGAAATGGCGAAGAGCATCCCGCGCTGTCAAAAGCTCGGCCTCGAGGTGGTCGCCTGCGCCGACGACATTTCCGAAGCCGAGACCCTCGCGAAGCTATCCCCGGAATACATTGCGATCGAGCCGCCTGAGTTGATCGGGGGCGACGTGAGCGTCACGACCGCGAAGCCCGAAGTGATCTCCCGGGCCGTGGATCGGATTCATGCGGTGAATCCGAGGGTCGTGGTCCTTTGCGGTGCCGGTGTACGGACCCGGAAGGACGTTTCGAAGGCCCTTGACCTCGGCACGTCGGGCGTGCTGCTCGCGACCGGCGTCGTGAAGGCGAAGGACCCCGAGGGCGCCTTGCGAGACCTGATCAAAGGCCTGCCGAGCGGGGCGCCGCGTCGTTCGAGATCCCGCTAAAAGGACGACGCCTCCCGCGTCGCTCGACGGACTCCGCAGTTCGCTGACCTCGCAGGGAGTTTCATATACGGCCCGGCCTCTCGCGGGCCGGGGACCATCTCAATGCCTACACTCGCGGAGAACGCCGTCAAGAACTGCCTTCGAATCCGATCGGACGACAACGTGACGATCTTCTTCTATCCACATACGCTGTCCTTGGCGGAAGACCTGGCCACGGAGTGTTTCAAGGTCGGTGCCGACGTGCTCCTGAACCTGTACACGGACAAGTATTATTCCGCGTACATGAAGCACCTGTCCACGGAGAAGCTGCGCCAGCCGTCCGCGTTCTGCCGCGGCCTGTCGAACCTGTCCACGGCGACGTTTTGGCTCGGGGCCGCGTACGACCCCGTGGTCTATCGGCGCGTGCCGCCTGAGAAGATGGCCGCGAACGACGAGGCGGAGACGGAAGCCCATCTCCCGATGCGGGAGCGGAAGGTCCGCTCTCTGGGCCTCGCGATCGGTCAGGTGACCCGTCCCCGGGCCAAGGCCTACGGGTTCAACTTCGCGACCTGGGAGCGAATGGTCCGGGAGGCCTCCGCAGTCCCCGCGAAGACCCTCACCGCGACGGGCCACCGCCTTGCCGGGATCCTCGGGACGGCGGACGAGGTCCACGTGACCGCGCCGAGCGGTACCGACCTGACCTTCTCCGTGCGGGGGCGCCAACCCATGATCTACGACGGAATCGTCGATGACGAAGATATCGCGGCCGGCGTATTCGAATCCTCGATCCCCTCCGGCAGCGTGACCCTCCTTCCTCAGGAAACGAGCGCCGAAGGCGTGGTCGTCTTCGACGTCCCGCAGGCCTGGGCGGGACGTTCCATCCGACGCATGCGATGGGAATTCCACGGCGGCCGCCTGACGAAGTTCGACGGGGACGCCGCCGCGCTCGCCCTGCGGAAGCAGTACGAAATGTCAACGGGAGACCGGGATCGCATCGCCTCGTTCACCATCGGGACGAACCCGAAGGCCATCCTCGGTTTCCTTCAGAACCCGATCGTGCGGGGCGAAGTCTCTGTCGGAGTCGGAGGGAACCAGTTCGTCGGCGGCCCCAACAAGTCCGCGTTCGGGTTCGAAAGCACGGTCCGTGCGGCGACCGTCGAAGCGGATGGCAAGCCGATCGTCCGCGACGGGAAACTCTTGGTGGCGTAGGACTGCCTTGGCCCGGCGATTCCGCCTCGAAGTAGCGTGCGTGTAGGCCGCCGCCTTATCGCCGCCGGAGTCGCTCGTCCCGCGTGTGGGCCCTGAGAGCCACGGCCGCCGTCCTCCTCGCGGCGATCCTCTTGGCGTCTCCTCCCCTCCCGGCGGCGCGCGAGGCCGAACCCCTCCCCCCTTGTCCCCGGCCCGCGCCCGCCCTTTTTTCCGCTGAGGCCGACAGGGGCGTCCTCCTCGTCCGCGTTTACGCGAACGCGCCCCGCGACGACGAGTTCATCGAGATCGGCAACCGGGGCGCGGTTCCGCTCGACATGACCGCGTGGTCCCTCACGGATCGCGAGGCAACGGCCATTTTCCCCCTGGATTCCATCCTGCCCGCGAACGGTCGCCTCCTGGTGACGCGGAACGCAACGAGCTACGCGGAAGACACGCTCGCCATGGCCGACTTCGCGTTCGAATCGGGCGACGTCCGACGGATGGACGGCGGGGTGCCGCGGCTCGCCGATGCGGGGGACGAGGTCCTCCTCCTCGATCCCATCGGGATCGTCATCGACGCGTACGCTTGGGGTGAGTCTGCCTACCAAGACACGGGCTGGACGGGACGGGCCGCGGACCGCATGGGGCGCGGTGAAGTCGCCGTTCGAATTCGAGATGCGAACGGCGAATGGATCGACCGCGACGGGGCCGAGGATTGGGAGGACATGCGACACTATCGGGTCGGGCAATCCGCGTTCGATCTCGAGTCCTTCGACCTGCAGGGAACGGTGACCGCGGTCCTCTCGCCGGACGAGGGCGACGGGCCTCTCCTACGCTTCCTCGGGTCCGCGCAGAGGACGATCGAATTGGGCGTGTACACGTTCACGAGCGGACGAATCGCCGTGGTCTTGGAGGAAGCGGTCCGCCGCGGGATCCGAGTCCGCGTGCTCTTGGATGGAGGACCGGTGGGCGGAATCGATCCGGACGAGCTCAATGTCACGCGCGATCTCGCAGCCGCGGGGGTCGAGGTTCGATGGCTCAAAGGCGGGTCCGATGTGGTCAAGCGATATCGGTTCCTCCATGCGAAGTACGCCATCGTCGACGCGCGGGCCACCTGGATCGGGTCGGAAAATTTCGGGGAGGCGGGATTTCCCACAGGGGCGAGAGGAAACCGCGGATGGTCCGTCCTTGTCGAAGACGAGGGCTT
Organism: Methanobacteriota archaeon; assembly: GCA_005879015.1. Classification (GTDB taxonomy): domain Archaea; phylum Thermoplasmatota; class Thermoplasmata; order RBG-16-68-12; family RBG-16-68-12; genus RBG-16-68-12. The sequence goes on along the minus strand of VBMC01000087.1, from coordinate 7,943 downwards.
GGCGACGGCTCTCCGGAGGGTCTTCGAAATCGACTTCGACGAGCGCCGGCGCGATTCAATCCCCGAACGAATCGGCTCGGCGCCGGGAGTGTCGGCATCACCGCCGCTGCCGCCGCGGACCCCAGGGACGCGGTCGGACAACCGCCGAGCTCGCCTGGTCGTCGGACCTGACGCCAACCTTGATCCGGACGGTATCCTAGATCTCTTGGCTTCCGCGAACGAGCGGCTCTCGATCGAAACGTTCTACATCGAGGACCGCTGGAGGAACACGACCAATCCGTTCCTCGAAGGGGCGTTCGACGCCGCCCGACGCGGCGTCACCGTGAGGATGCTCTTGGATGGGAGCTGGTCGTCCGTCGAAGCCGATTCCGGCACGAACGACGACGTGGTCGCCCGGATCAATCGCCGCGCGAAGGAAGAGCACCTCCCGGTGGAGGCGCGGTTGCTCGAGCCACGCGGTTCGATCCAACGGCTGCACAACAAGGGCGTGGTCGTGGACGGCCGCGCGGTCCTCGTCTCGAGCATGAACTGGGCGCTCGGCTCGGCGACGGAGAATCGGGAGATCGGCGTCCTCCTCGAGGACCGTGGGATTGCACAGCGATTCGAGGCGGCCTTCGACGCGGACTGGGAAGGCCGGGCCACGTCCGGGCCGGATGCGTGGCGGCTCGAGGACCCGTTCGCCCTCCTGGGATTGTACGCGCTCGTCGCCGTCGCTTCCGCGGTCTCCCTGCGGAAATTGAGAGCGGGAGACAAAGGCATAAAACCCCGCCCGCGGGTCCGAACCCGTGCCCTCGTCCGAGCTGCTCTCCGCCGGAGACGTGGAGAAGTTTGGCTACTGCCCCCTGAGCTGGTGGCTGAGCCGCGGGCTCGCGACGGAGGAGGGCCCGGAGCTCGCGGAGGGCGAGAAGAAACACGAGGCCGCGGCGGCGGACCTGAAGGGGATTGAGGCGCACGAGGCCAAGGCCCGGGAGGCGGAGGCCGGGGTCCTCTACTTCGCGATCGCGGCCTCGATCGTCGCGACGGTCGGCCTGCGATTCCTCGGCACCTCGCCGGTGCAGACCTCGCAGACCCTCAGCGCGATCTCCCTGATCTGGCTCCTCGCGGCCGTGTACTTCCTCTTCCGCGCGGATCGGATCGCGACGCCGCAGGACAAGCTGATCTCGGAGCGGGTCATCCTCGGCACGGCGATGTCCGCTGCCGTGATCGCGACGGCGGCCGTGTCGCTGCAGGGGGTCCAGAACGACGCGCTCGCGCAAGGCTTCGAGGCCCTCGCGCTCCTCTGGCTCGTCGGGGCCTCCGTGTTCCTCTATCGCTCGATCGGCGACCTCCAGATGGCCGCGTCGACACGCGCAGCGTATGACATGCGAGGAGACCTGGTGTACATCGACTCCGCGGCCGAGAAACCGAAACTATTCGTGTCGAAGAGACACGGCCTCTCGGGACGGCCCGACGCGGTCGTGATGGACGGAGAGCACCACATTCCCGTCGAGCTCAAGACGGGCCGGGTTCCCCGCGGGCCTCTCTTCTCCCACATCCTCCAGGTCGTCGCCTATTGCGTGCTGCTCGAGGACGAGTACGGCCGCGCGCCGCCGTACGGCATCATCCGGTACGGGGAGACGGCGTTCGAGATCGAGTACAACGAGGACCAGAAGAAGCTCCTGTTGCAGAAGCTCGCGGAGATGCGGCTCGCGATCACGAAGGGCGAGGCCCATCGGAACCACAGCCGACCGGGGAAGTGCATCCACTGCTCCCGGCGGGCGGGATGCCCGGAGCGCCTCGCCTAAGGCGGCTTGTTCCGGTCGCCGGGCGCCAGGCCCAGGCGCGCCGCGATCTCACCGAGGCGCTCGCTCAGCTCCCGGACGTCCTGACGCATCCGGAGCATCTCCTGTTCGAACGGGGTGAAGCCCTTCGTGGACAGGATGCGATGGGACACGAACATGCCCACGAACACCGCGCCGATGATGGACAGGACGGAGACGACCATGAGCGCGAGGATGAACACGAGGAAGGATCCGATCGGATCGAGCCGGCCGGTCACGACTCCGATCTCGATCGCGACGAGGACGCCGATGATCAGGAGCCAGAGGAGGACCCACCGGGAAAGCCTCATGGGAGCGTACCTCTCGGGGGGATCACCTGCGTGAAGTTCTCCGGCCGCGTGATCCGGACCACGGTGTCCTTCTTGTCCTTTTCGAACGGGAAGGTGAAGACCATGACGGTGCGATCCTGCGAATCGGTCTCGCGGCGGGCGCTCACATTGTACTCGAAGTAATTCCGCCGTTGGTCTGCGCGGCCCACGTGATCCACGAGGTACACGTGGACGGAAAAAGATACGTTCTCGGGCACCCAGACATGAAAACCGAACGTGTCCCGCTCCTCATACGTCCGATTCACGGACGGATCCGAGCCGTTGAGGGTCATCCGCACGATGTCGTATTGATACGCCTGGACCACGGCCCCGAGGTTCACGATGAAGGCGGACTCGTTGCGGGACATGCCGATGGTCAAGAGCGGGACGGAGGCGAGCTCGGTCGAGGTCCGGCCGAGGAGGCTCGGGGTGATGAGGATCAGGACCATCAGCGCGAGAATCGAGAGGACCATCGCCCCTCGGATCCACACCTCCCGCTCCATGGCCGTCGCGAAGGGCGTCCCGTAATAAATCTTCGTCGTCCGCTAGGGAGGAATCACGCCGACTCCGGGCCGAAATGAAGGATCGACGCGAGTCCGAAGAGACATGCGCTCGCGAGGGCCGCGAGGAAACTCGGTCCGACGCCTTCCATGCTGCCGAAGGCCAGGACGCCGATCATGGGGACAGCGAGCGCGGCGGCGCTGAACAGGCCGGACGAGAGCCACAGGAATTTTCGGAATCGCACGAAGAACATGAGTGCGAGCGGCTCGATGAGATCCGCGGGGGTCGCGTGCTCCGCTTGCGTCGCCACGGACCGCGGCGAGGCCGCGCCGGAGGGAAGTAAGTGGCGAACCGGTTATCGCGGGTGAATATCACGCGTCCGTCGGACCGAAATTCAGGACGGAGGAAAGCCCGAACATCGCCCCCGACACGATCGACGCGAGGAAGTTGGAGGCCGCGTTGGCGAAGGTCCCGGTCCATAGGTAGCCGAGGAACGCGAGGGCCAGGGCGGCCGCGCTGAACATCCCCGTCGAGAGCCAGACGAAGTGCCGAATGCGGAGGGGCAGTTCCGCGTCGTACCCACTGTCATGCCAACGATTCGAGAGCCCCGTGACCGTCGCCATCGAAGGGAGACGTGGCCCGCGCCTCCTTAGTCTGGGCGGTCAATAGAACCTGAAACAAGAATCGTTTCTGATTCGCTTGACAAAACGCGTCGGTCGAGCGTCGTGGCTGATTGCGAAAAGAAAAGTGGGTGGCTCTACGGCCACCCAGTTGGGGGGGAGGTAATCGTGACGATCGGGTGCCGCCGCACCTCTTCGGCGGTATCCCGTCCCATCTTACTGGTTCATGTATTCCCGCTTGAACGCCTCGGCTTCTGCGAGGGTGCGTTCTGCGTCCTTCATTTTCTTGAGCTTGTCCGTGACGAGTTCCACTCGGGCGTACACGAAGTCGCGGATCGCCGCGCGCACGGCCTCCGAGCGGCTCGGGAAGTCGTCGACCTCCACGAGGAAGTCGAGCGCCTTCAGGTACCGCGGAGGGAGGCGCAACGTCATCTTTTCCGAATCCGCATCTCGCATGTTTCTCCGCCCTGCATCGTGGGTCAAAACGACATCGTTTGCCCGACGAGCGTCCGGCGGAAGAGTTACACCGTATTTAACCGTTGCTGGAACTTTGTCAACCGAAGGAACTCCGTTTCGTGTGGAAGGCCTATCGTCAATCGTCGTGCAATTTTCATCGCCTCTTCGTTTCCGAGCTCCGAACGAATCGTTTATCGCGTGCTCGGACGTTCGAGCGCCACGATGCCGGACCCTCTCGCGGACGTGTTCTTGCTTCCGGGCCCCGTCAAGATGGATCCACGCGTCCTGCAGGCGATGGCGAGACCCGCCATGAACCACCGAGGTCCGGAATTCAAGGAGATCCTTGCGGATGTCCGTACGCTCACGCAATACCTGTTCGGCACGAAGGGTGAAGTCGCGGTCCTCTCCGGTTCCGGCACGGCGGGCCTCGAGGCGTCGGTGACCGGCCTCGTTCGAAAGGAGGACCGCGTGCTGAATCTGGTGAACGGCAAGTTCAGTCAGAGATTTCACGAGCTGTGCGGGGTGTTCGCGCACGCGACGGCCCTTTCGTTTGAGTGGGGCACGGCGGTGGATCCAAAGCATGTGGCGGAGGCGTTGGATGCGGGAGCGTTTCGTGCGGTCACCGTGTGCTGGAACGAGACGTCGACCGGCCTCACGAATCCGATGGCCGAGATCGCAAGGGTCGTGAAGGCCCACGACGCATTCCTGATCGTCGACGGAATCACGGCCGTCGGCGGCCTAGAGAACCAGATGGACGCGTGGGGCATCGACGCGCTCGTGATGGGTTCGCAGAAATGCCTCGCGGCACCGGCGGGCCTCAGCGCGGTCGCCCTCTCCAAAGCGGCGTACGACTCGCTACACTCCGACGCGTCATTCTACACGAATCTCAAGGCCCATGTCGACGCGCTCGCAAAACAGGATACGCCGTATACGCCTGCGGTTCCGCTGTTCCTCGCGTTTCGAGAAGCCCTGATGTTGTTGAAGGAAGAGGGGCTGTCGAATCGGATCGCGCGCACGAAGCGGCTCGCCGACGCGGCTCGGTCGGCGGTGGAGGCCCTCGGACTCCGATTGTTCCCGGATCGCGGGTTCGCCTCGAACACGGTGTCCGCTATCCGATACCCCGCGGGGGTCGAGGACACGAAGTTTCGGACGATCCTGCGAGAGAGCCATCGAACGATTGTCGCAGGAGGCCAGGACCACCTGAAAGGTCGGATCTTCCGGATCGGCCACATGGGCGTCTGCACGTTCGAAGACCTCGAGGCGGGATTCCGCGCGATCGAAGCGACCCTCGTCGCAGAGGGGTACTCGTTCCAGAAAGCCGCCGGGGTCGAAGCGATCCGGGCCCGGAGCCGATCGCCTTAGGTCGCCCGCGGAGGCTAAGGACGCCGACGTCGACGTGCCCCGAGGAAGCCCAGACCAATCCCGACGGCGAAGGTGGCGCTGACGCCGACCGCAATCCAAACCGGGTCGAGGCCGACTCGCGGAACGTCGATCGCGGGCACGCCGAGGTCAAACGCAACGGTCGCGACCTGACCTTGAGAATCCGTCACGCGGACCTGCACTCGATACTTCCCAGGAGCCGAATAGAGGTGCGTCGGCGCGATCTCGGTGCTCGTCTCTCCGTCCCCGAAGTCCCACAGGTAGGTGTAAGGCGCGGTCCCGCCCGAGACCGTCGCGCGGAGCGTGACCATCGTCCCGACAGAGGTCCGGACAAAGTCGGAAGGCTGGGACACGGTGAGATTCACTGCGGCCGGAGTGACGTTCACCCACATGACGTTCGACACCTCGGATTGGCCCACCGTGTCGTAGGCAATGAGCCACACGGTGAAGTTTCCTCCCGTCAGGTAGATATGGACCGTGTTGGCGGCGTTGCTCTTGCTGCCGTCGCCGAACTCCCAATCGTAGGAGTACGGAGAAATACCGCCGGTCACGGCGCTGCTGAAGGACACGGTGAGCGGCATCGTCCCTTCGTTTGGCGTTGCCGTAATCTCAACGACAAGAGGAGGCGGCGGGGGTGGTGGGACGGTAGTGACGATGACCGTTCCGGTCTGGTTCGCGGTTAACCCTCCGGTGTCCTCAGCCTCCATCGTCACATTGTAGCTCCCTGGCACCGCGAATTGGTGCTGCTCCGTGGCATTGCTAGACCACGAGGTGTCCCAAACCCCGTCGCTTTCCCAGTCCCACCGTACTTGGAGCAGGTTCGGCGGATCCTGAGAGTCCCACGAGGTGGAGGTGAACGTGAAGACGGTGGACGTGTCTCCGCTGGCGGGCGTCCAGCTGAAGTTCGCGTATGGCGGCGTGTTCGTCGGCGGCGGAGGGGGCGGCGAAGTGAAGGTCACGTTCACGCTCGCGATCACGGACGGATTGCCCGCGTTGTCCCATGCCTGGGCATCGATGCGGTTGCTGCCCGACACCAGGGTTGCGCTGGCGGTCCAAGTCGCGAGCCCCGCGGCGGCGGACCATTCGCCTCCGGAAATCCGGACCTTCACCACGCGGAGGCCGCTCCCACCGGAGTCCGAGGCGATTCCCGTCACGGGAATCGACGAACCGTTCACCGTGGCGCCGTCCGGGGGCGACGTGATCGCTACCGTGGGAGGGGCCCTGTCATCCCGAGGGGCCTTCATGAGGGGATACCGGTCCACTCCGAGAACTTGGATCGGGTATGGAGTGTCGCCGATCCCGTCGGGCCCGTTACAGACATCCTGCCCCGGTCCGCTGCATTGGTCGGCGCCCCGATAGTTGGACCAGAAGTTGCCTCCATGTGGATATCCATCGTCCCACGCGTTGGGATTCGGCGACGAATCGTACACTTGCGAGGTGCCGTGGACGTAGTTGTCTGCAAACGCATTGCGGAATGTCCGGATGCCCTCCGAGTCATAGACTTGGATGCCCCCTGCGGTATTGTTCTCGAACAGGTTGCCGGTAATGTTGGCGTCGAACGAACTGTCCATACACAGTCCCGCGCCTTGGTTGGACTCGAAGTCATTGTTCGCGATCGTCATGATGTGATTCGATCGGACGCAGAACGGCCCCGCGTTCGCGGCGATCCGGTTGCCGATGATCGTCAGGTTCGTGACGGATTGGAAATCGGCGGAAGACCAGACGGATCGCTCGATATTGCTATCCTGGACCGCCAAGTCCGTCGAATCGGTGACGATGACGGCGGCCGAGTTTCGCTCGAACCGGTCTCTCGTCATCGTCAGGCCGGAGAGGCTCGAAACCTGGATGGCGATCGTATTGTTGACCAATGCGCTATCTGAGACGGTCACGTTTTCGGAGGGACGGTCGACGAACACGGCCGCTCCCTCGTTCCGGGAGAGATCGGAGAGCGAGACGGTCACGTTGCGACTGCTCGCGACATGGATCCCGCTGCCTTTGGCCGGGACCAGGGGAAGGTACGATTGGTTCGTAAACCAGACCGAGTCGTGGGCGAACAGAATGTCGGAAGAATTGGTGACGAGTTCGAGTCCAACATCCGCATGATCGGCGGAAACGTTATCGATGGACACGTTCGTCGAATCGACGACGATCAGTTGCCCAAGGTCGGGACCTTCGACGACGAGGCCGGATTCATCCTTGAAATACCGAATCGGTTTGCCGTTGACGAGGTTGTCAACGGCTACCGAATGAGACGACCGCGTCGGAACCGAAGAACCCAAGACGACGAGGCCGTCGTGATCGAACGTGTTGCCGCGGAGCGTGGCGTTCAGACTTTCTGTCAGCCACAAACCCGCCCCATTCCCTGAAAAGTCGTTGGATTCGATCGTCAAGTTCGAGGATTGCGTGACAAGCATCCCTTGAAATTGATTCTTCGACAGCGCGTTGGCGACCAGGCTGACGTTGGAGCTCCCGTCAACTCGAATTCCGTAACTGTTGTTCGACATGCGGTTCCCCACAATCGCGGCCCGACCTCCACCACTCACGGAGACGCCGGCCTGACTGCTGGAGAGGTTGTTGTCGGACACGACCACCCCGGGAAGGGTGTCGTTCGCATACCAGACCTGGATAGCCACGTCGGCGTGGCTCAGGTTGTTTCGGGCCACGGTGAGGTTGCTCGTGAACTCCAAGGACAGATCCCACGCGAATCCGGTGACCGTGGAGTCCTCGACCCTTCCGTTCGAGACCTCGATGAAACGGATGCCCGCGAAACCGAGACCCGGAGGCTGGTGGACGTCCACATCCCGGATGACGAAACTCGCGTCGGTGTCGCGAATGAAGATCGCTTCCGTCGTATCGAC
>VBMC01000192.1 GCA_005879015.1 Methanobacteriota archaeon | reverse complement strand
GAAGACGAGACTTCGGAAACCGCCTACCGCCTCTTCCTGCGGCTCCTACCCGAACAGGAAGCGGGTTTCTGCATCTCCCGCATGCATCCCGAAAAGGTCCGAACGAGATTCGGACCTGCAAGCGTTCGGATCGGATGGCTCGCGGAAGTGCCGGGGGAGGACCACTTCAGCGCGAATGCGATGGCCTCCGTCGCGAAGGCGATCCAGCAGTTCATCCAAGAGCACGGCTCCTCCGGGATCGTCCTGATCGACGGCCTCGAGTACGTGATCCTCCACAACGGGTTCCAGCCGACCCTCCTGGCCTTCGTCGAGCATTTGAACGAATTCACGATGGGGACTCAGGCCATCGTGCTCATCGCGTTCCGCCCGCAGACACTCGATCCGCGGGAGCTCGCCTTCCTCGAACGGAACTTGCAAGTCCTCGAAGGGGCGGACGTGAAGAGCCAGCTCGACGTCGAAGAACTCGGAGAAATTCTGGGCGTCGATGCACCCGCCGAAGGAACCTCCGCGGAAAAGATCGAAGCAACGAAAGTTCTAAGCCCTCTACCCGACATGGGAGGACTCCAGGTGGAACACGTGCGATGCCCGAAATGCGGCACTGAAAACGACGCCGAGGTCGCGTTCTGCGTGTACTGCGGTTCCCTGCTACCGGATCGCGCGGGGACGCCTCCCGCTCTGACGGCTCCACCGGCTCCGCGCACGTCGCCGGCGCTCAAGCCCAATCCGCCCGTGGCCCGCGCGTTCCCTGAGCGTCGCCCCGATTTCGTGGGTCTGATCGGGGTCGCTTTCTTCCTCTTGATCGTCGGCATCGTCTTCACCCTCAACACGAACCTTCTGAACGACCTCCGGTTCTGGTCGGATTTGATCGTCGCCAACGGCCTTTTCGTCCGCCCTCCGGACGGAATCATCGCGAGCGGGATCATCTTCTTCGGACTCCTCGGCCTGTCGAACTTCCTCACCTCGGGCCTCCGCTGGATCCTCGACCGAAGTCGTTTCGGCGCGCTCGCCCGAGTGCTTGCAGGCGTCGGATTCCTGTCCCTGGCGTTCCTCACGTGGCGATACTCGCTGCGCGCGATGTCCGGTTCGCTCGTCATCTCCGTCTGGACGGCGATCCTCGGGACGTTCCTGGTCATCTACATCGCGGTTGGCCTGTACTGGGTCCGGGCTCGACGACCGGCCCCGACCGGCACTCGGGTGCCAACCTCGAGACCCTAGGTCCGACGCGAAGGACGAGTCCGCGACGCCTTCATCGAGGACCACTCAGGGCCGGACGAGCTGGGATGTGGGCACTCCCCCGGGAGGAATGTACCGACTCCCGCAGTCGCACGACCAAATGTTGGCCTCTTTTCCGCCACCCACCTCGATGCGAGTCACGGTGTAGTCAAAGCCGCATCGTTCGCAGGCCAGGACCACCGAGGGGGCGACCGGCTGGCGCATGAGAAGGGCCGGAGGCGGCGAACGCCGGAACCAGGTCCGGAGCCTCGCGAAGGAGCCATGCCTTGACGACGGTCTCGTGCTTGGTGATGTCGGGTTCGGGCTCGCCTCTTCGGCTTGCGACCTCGGTCGCTTCGTCGTTCCTCCACTCCCCGAAAGAGGAATGGCGTGTTGCGTCATAAAGGCCAAGTGTTCGGACCAAACTCGATTCTGAGAACACGCCGACGACGTTTGGGAATCGGACGATACACCCGGCGCCCCGATTAACCGGCGGGCCGGAACTTGTACCCGTAATGGATGACGCCCGCCTCCCCTTCCTGGCCAAGTTTCCGGAAGGCGGATTGGACCTTCATCCCGATCGTGACATCCTCGGCTTTTACGTCGATCAATTGAGACGTGAGCCGGACGCCCTCGTCCATCTCGATGATCGCCATCACGTAGGGCT
>VBMC01000207.1 GCA_005879015.1 Methanobacteriota archaeon | reverse complement strand
TTCCCGCCGGCGTTTCTTCCGGAAGGGACGGTAGCGCCCGCCCGTGGGTTTCCGTCGGGATCGTCCTTGCCAGAGGGCCATAAGAGCTGAGCCAAGGGAGCCGGCCTATTTGACCGTTGTGGGCTACAGGATGTGGACGGTCCCATACACGAGCAGGTTCATGATCACGAACGCAACGAGGGCGCCTCCGTTCAGGAGGGGCAAGCCGGCTTGCGGGTTTCCTCTGAGGACAAAACGCATCAGCGCCAAGAAGCCAACGAGGCACCCGAAGACAACGAAGAGAGCGATGAGCAGGTTCGATGGCACTCCCAGGATGGTCCGGATGTCAGGGACCCAGGGATCGGCCGGAGTGGCCCCCGGTTTCAGAGGGGGAAATGTGAACGCGGAGACGGCCATGATCCCTGGGATGATCAGGTCTCCCAAGCCAACGAACATCGCCTCGCGTTCCTCGCCGGAGGCGACTTGCTCCTTGAGGCTCTTTTGTTGCCTAAACGAATAGCCGGCTTTCTTCGGGATCACCAGGAGGATCGGCAGTCGCTGGCTGGTCAGTTCGTCCGCGAGGGTGATCATGTGCTTCGTTCGGTAGACGGCCCAGGCGTCGTAGAAGGCCAGGGCGATGAGTAGGAGAATCGCAGGAAGCGTCCCGAAGGAGATCCCGAGGATTGCGGTCACCCCGGCAGCGGTTGTGATCCCGATCGCGTCGACCACGTACCACTCGGGGAATTTCACGAGGAGGTACACGAGGCCGGCGGCAGTGGCGAACGCCAGCACCGTAGCGACGTTCTCGAGCAGCACGAGGTCTGCCGTGCCGCCCGTCGCGTAATCGAGGGCATACAAGAGCGGAAGCAGGAGGATGAACGCGAGGGTGATGAAGATCGACGCCATGATCACGTACTTCGCGAGATTCTGCCGCTTGTAACGGACGAGCCCCAGGATGACCGCGGTGAAGGCCAGGATCATGATCAGATAGATGACCGTGTTCGTCACGTCCTCCGGACGCTGGAACGCCTGGAAGCCGGCGCCGAAGAAGAGGGGCGACAGGGCAATTGCCGCAATCTGACTCCCAACGAGGAGGGCTGCCATCGCCGCAATGGACGGGATCTCGCGGCGCATGCGAGGCCTACTCCCGCGTCACGCGTCCGAAGGCCACCGTGCCCGCGATTTTCTCGATGAAGACCTTGACGATTGCGCCCTTCGCCGTCCCCGGGACATAGATCACGTACTTGTCGAGCTTCGCGATCCCGTCCCCCTTCTTCCCGATGTCCTGGATCATCAGCTCGTAGACTTTGCCTTCGACGAGGGGGGCTTCCTCGACCTTTGCGGCCTTCTTCACGGCCTTCACGGGCCGGCGGGCGCCGCAGGCGTCGCATTCGAGCATCGCGATCCTGCCCTCCTTGACGAGGCGGGTGTCGGGCCGACCGCATTCCTGGCAGAGGACGTACGCGTCCACGTAGGACTTGACCCGATCTTCGATTTGCTGGGACGTCACCTTGCTCTTGAAGACGACCCTTCGACCTTCCATGGCTCCCGCGGTCCCGAGCTCACGCAGGAGATACGTGAGGACCATGTCGGGATCCCGACGAATCGCGCCGACGATGTCCTCGAAGTTCCGCAGGATCGTCGTCTTCCCTTCGATGACCACGTCGGGGGAAGGGACCTGGAACCGCTCGCCGCTGCTCAGGGCCGCGGGGAGTGCCTTCTTCGCACGGGACAGCAGTTCTTCGTAACCGAACGACACGGACGAGTTCAAGGGTCGGGTCAGTTTAAAGGTTGCGGGCTCAACGCGCGGCCGCGCGAACGAGTCCGAGGTGAATCGGGGACGGCCGCAACGGACGGGAACGCAACTCCGGATGGAACTGCGAGGCGATGAAGTACGGATGGCCTT
>VBMC01000206.1 GCA_005879015.1 Methanobacteriota archaeon | reverse complement strand
CCACAATCCGGGTCGATGAAGAGCTTCGAGGGCGAGAAGATCGTGAGAGCCTTCTCGATCCGCTCCCGGATCAAGGATTCCGGTTCGATCACGTGGCTATGGACGTCCACGACGCCGAACGCGATCTCCTTCTTGAGCGGCTCCCGCTTGAAACGGTCCAGCAGGTCGAGGCCCGAATTCGACATCTCCAGATCGAGCTGATCCACGGGGAGTTTGTTGAAGTAGTCGAAAATCTCGTTGTAGTTGCCATAGCAGGTGTGCAAGACCGTCTTCGCCTTCAGGCCCTTCGTCACGATGCCCACCGCCTTCACGAGGAGCGGAAGCTCATCGAATCGGGTCGAAAGGGCCGGTTCGTCGACTTGGACGACCTTGGCACCCGCGGCCTCGAGGGCGACCGCCTCGTCATGGAGCAACTTCGCGAAGGCGAAGCAAGCATCCGCCCGCGAACCGTAGTATTCGTCGAACGACCAGTCCATCATCGTGTACGGTCCGGTGATCATGCCCTTCATCGGCCGCTTCGTCTGGGCCTGGGCGAACGTGAACCAATCCACGCTAATCGGACCGCGTCGCCTCAGCTCGTTGACGATGATGGGCTTCTTGTAGTACCGGTTTCCGTACGACCGAACGAGGCCCGAGATCTCGGTCCCGTCGATGTTCTCCGCGAAGTACGTCGCCATGTCGCCCCGATATTGCTCGCCGTCGACGAGGATGTCGATCCCGATCTCTTCCTGGAATCGGATCCATTCGGAGGTCGCTTTCTCCTCCAGCGTCCGCAAACCGTCCGGGGAGAGCTCTCCCTTCGACGCCTTCGTGCGGGCGCGCGTGAGGTACTCCGGTTTCGGGAAAGATCCGACGCTGGTCGTCAGGAGGGCGTTCAGGCACCCACCCCCACTTTCTGAGCGGCCGCGCGAAGGATCTGCAGTTTCCTTCGGGCTCGGTCTCGCGGAAGGAACTCGAGGCCGTTGGAGGGCGACAGGTAGGAGGCCTTCAGGTCCACGGCCCCCTTCAGCTCCAGGGTCTTCTTCGCGATCGCGGCCGGATCCTCCTCCTTCGTGTTCCGCGCATCAATCAGGCCAAGCACGAGGGGCTTCGTCGAGCCATGCTTCGCGAGGACCGGCCAAGTGGCGGATCCTTGGACCAGGTCGAGGCCGAGGATGTCTGCGGGCGCGTCGCCGAGATCCTTGTAAATCGCTGCGACATCACCGAAGAATGTGAACAGGGTCAGCGTCGAACGCGCCTTGTGAGACCGAATCCGCTCGAGAGATTCCGACACGAGGGTAAGGTCGTCCGGATATCTGGTCAAGATCGGTTCATCGATCTGCACGTTCGAGGCGCCCGCTCGGACAAGCGATTCGACCTCCTCTCCGACCGCGGTCGCGAGATCGAGTGCGAGCGCCTTTTTCGAGTGATAGTGCTTGTCGAGGGCGAGCGAGGCTAGGGTCACGGGTCCGGTCAGGACCGCTTTCACAGGAACCTTGGAGTTCGCTTGAGCAAACTTCCAATCGTCGGCGAGCACAGGCGCCTTCCAAGCGACCGCCCCGTGGACGACCGGTTGCCGATAGTACGTGTTCGTGTCGAAGTATCGCACCAGTCCGTTCGTCTCGATGGAAACGAGTTTTCCCGCGAAATGGCTCTGGCTGTCGTACCAGGAGATCTGCCCGTCCGTGACGAGATCGATGCCGATCTTATTCTGTTCGCGAAGGACCTCCCGGACCGTATCTCGCTCGATGGCCTGAAGCTCGGCTTCGCCGATCTCGCCTCGATCGAGGCGTGCGATCCCCCTTCGGAGGGCTTGCTCTTCGGGGGTCTCGCCGATCCGAGGGTAGGTCCCAACGACGGTCGTGTGCACCATACGACGATCCTCTTGCGATCCGGACGGTCACCCATGTTGCGGATGGGATAAAAGCCTTGCAATTCCAATCGGAATACTGAAATGAATCGACCGAGACGTCACTTCTCAACCTGTTCCTCGAGGAGCTTGACTTCGCCCTGAAGGTTGATGTGGTAGAAGCCTTCCAGGTCTTTGTAGCCGATCTCCTCCATGTGGAGACAGTCGACGGGACAGACGTCGACGCATTGCTGGCAACCGATGCATTTCGTGTAGTCGAACTCCGGGATCACGATCGGTTTCCCCTTTCGGTCATTCGGACCGTCCAGCATGTCGATGCAACGGGTCGGACATTCCCGTTCGCATTTCTTGCAGCCGATGCACACATCCGCTTCGAGAATCGGATGCTCTCCGATCCGATTGATCAAGACAATCTCCTTGTCCGAGTTCTCTTTCGGCATGCGGAGCTCGTCTGCGCGGTAGTAGAGGTCCTCCCGGGCGTAGTCCGCGAGCTCGAACTCCTGCGTGAAGTTCCAGGCATCCGTGGGACAGTACTCCATGCAGTTCCCACAAAAGAGACAATGCCCGATGTCCACCGCGGGACGCCGGATCACCTTCTTCATCTCGTCGAGCTGCGCGCGGCTGGGGTGCAGGAACTCCGACGTGGGTTCGACCTCGTAGAACTCGAAGTAGATGCATTCGTTCGGACAGACCTTCGCGCACAGCTCGCAGCCGATGCACTTGAACCAGTCGATGCTGTGCTGGCCCCGATACGCGAGCGGGAGCTCGACCTTCTGGTACGGATAGAGGTGGGTGACCGGCTTCCGACCTCCGGGGACGAGGCGGTTGATGCCCGGCATGGTCACGAGGGTCTGCTTGATCGTCGCGATGAGGGGGCGAACGGTCCCGCCGATGGTCCCGACCTTGCGGCGCCGGGGCTCAGCTTCGGACTTGGGGGACTTCATACGTGTACTCGCCCTTCTGCATGTCCATCAACTGGCCCTCGCGAGCGCTCACGAGGCGGCCTTTCTTCGTGCGGACCCAGCCGCCCCGCTCCGCCTTGATCTTCGCGCTCAATTTGAGGAAACCGTCAATCAGGGCCTCCGGCCGGACAGGGCATCCGGGGATGAAGATGTCCGTCGGAACGAATGTATACGAACCCTTCACAATGCTGTACGAGTCGTAATACGGTCCTCCGCAAATCGTGCACTCGCCCATTGCGATGACCCACTTCGGCTCCGCCATCTGCTCGTACAGTCGGCGGACGGCCGGTCGCAGCTTCAACGAAATCGGGCCGTTCAATAGCAACA
>VBMC01000205.1 GCA_005879015.1 Methanobacteriota archaeon | reverse complement strand
GCGCCAGACCTGTTTCCAGTCGAAGTTCACCGCGAGGTGCGGATTCACATCCATCGTGATGATGTTCGCGACCGGCCCACCGACGAGGATCATGTCTTCCTTTGCCGGGCCTAGGGCTTTGACCTCCGTGTCGAGGCGGACCACGAGCCCTTTCGGCGGCGCGAAGAGCCGACCGAGGAAGAATCCCAGCTCGACGGCATACGGAGAATCCCGGGCCGTCGTGTTGAACGGTCCATGGGTGTACGGGGAACCGACCACGATCGAGCCTTCGAAGCGGCCGTCGCGGGCGAACTCCTCCAGAAAGGAGCCCACGACCCCGACGTGCGGCAGCATGGGAGAAGAGACCGGACTGCCGCGGCCCTTCAGCACGATGGCAAAGGGCGCCGCACATGGTAGTACACCTTCTGTTCGTGGACCTTCAGTCGCACCGCGAGGGCATTGGGATAGTCCGGGGCCTTCGCCAGTTCTTGCAGGATCCTCCAGGCGAGGGGCGACGAGATCGCAGCCACCCGCTCGGCGCGGTCGAGGAGCTCAACTTCCCGCCCGATCGCTCCCTGCGAGGTCTCTTCGATCAGCCAACGCCGGGCCACGTCGAAGGGAGAGGATCTATCCTATTAAGAATTTTGTAATGGTTATCAGAGAGTTTTAGGAGAGTCTTTAATACTCGGCAGCCCTCTGCACGAGCTATGGGTTTCCGTTCCTCCCGCCATCAGGTGACCGATCAATGAAGGCCGTCATCCTGGCGGCCGGAGAGGGCGCCCGCATGGGACCCTTCACGGCGTCGGTCCCGAAGGTCATGATCCCGGTCGGGAATCGCCCGCTCCTCGAGTCCGCCGTCCAGGCCCTGGTCGAAAACGGCGTAAGAGATCTGGTCTTCGTCGTCGGCTACCGCCGCGAGCGAATCCAGTCGCATTTCCAGGACGGAAAGTCGTTCCACGCACGCATCACGTACGTCACGCAGCAGAAGCAGCTCGGCACGGCGCACGGCGTGTCCGAGGCCCGACCCCACCTCGAGGGGCCATTCCTGGTCCTGAACGGGAGCAACATGGTCGACGGCCGTTTCGTCGAGGACCTCCTCGGAAGCGACGGGAAGCCGGCGGTCCTGATCACGCAGAGCGAACGGCCGCGGAGCTACGGAGTCGTCGCGATCGAAGGGAAGAACCTGATTGGGATCACGGAGAAGCCGACCGAGGTCCTCTCGAACCTGATCAACACGGGGGCGTACGCCCTCGACGAGCGGATCTTCGAGGAGATTGACCGCCTCGCGAAAGTCGGGAAGCACGACCTGCCGAGCGCGGTCACCGCCCTCGCACAACGGACGCCGGTCCTCGCCCTCCGGACGGAGGGCACGTGGGTCGACGCCCTGTACCCCTGGGACCTCCTCCGACTCAACGCGACCGCCCTGAAGGCGGCGACGGAGGTCCGCTCCGGGACCATCGAACCGGCCGTGACAATCCGCGGCCGCGTGTCGATCGGGGACGGCTGCGTGATCCGGTCGGGGGCGTACCTGCAGGGTCCCTTGTCGCTCGGCTCAGGCTGCGAGATCGGGCCGAACGCGGTGCTGCTGCCTTCGACGAGCTTGGGGAAGAACGTCCGGATCGGGGCGCACACGAGCGTCGCGAACTCGATCCTGATGGACGACGTGATCCTGGGCCCCGCGAGCGTCGTGCAGGACGGGGTCATCGGGTCCGGCGTGGTCGCTCGGGCCGGCCTCCTCGCGGCGTCCGGGAGCGCGGACGTGCAGATGGAAGGCGAATGGCACGCGGTCCCTCAGTTGGGAGCGTTGATCGGCGAGGACGTCGAGATCGGGAACGGGGTGAGCGCCGCCCCCGGGACCGTGATCAACGAACGGGCTCGGGTCGAATCGGGCGCCCGGCTCCGCGGGACGATCCCCGCGGGCGCGGTGGTCTTGTAAATGTGCGGAATCGTCGGATACGCGGGCCGCCGGAACGCGTTGCCGATCCTGTTGGACGGCCTGAAGCGGCTGGAGTACCGCGGCTACGACAGCGCGGGGGTCGCGATCATCGGGAGCGGCCTGCAGGTGATGAAGGACAAGGGGTTCATCGCGAACCTCGAGGCCCAGCTGCCGGCGATGAACGGATCGACCGGATTCGCGCACACCCGGTGGGCGACCCACGGGCCGCCGTCGAAGGTGAACGCCCATCCGCACGTCGACTGCACGGGGAAGATCGCGCTGGCCCACAACGGGATCATCGAGAACTACGCGAGCCTGCGGGAGAAGCTGGAGGCCCGCGGACACACGTTCGTGAGCCAGACGGACACGGAGAGCCTCGTCCACCTGATCGAGTCGCTTTACGAGGGGAACCTGGAGGAAGCGACCCGGAAGGCGCTGCACGAGGCCCGCGGATCGTATGCGATCCTGGCGATCCATGCGGACGAACCGGGCAAGGTCGTCGGAGCGCGAAACGAGAGCCCGCTCGTTGTGGGCGTCGGGCCGGACGAAAACTTCCTCGCTTCCGACGTCCCCGCCCTCCTGCGGTACACGGACCGCGTCCTGTACGTGATGGACAAGGAAATGGTCGTCATCACCCCGAAGGGCGTGTCGCTCACGGACCTGGAAGGGAAGGCCGTCGCCCGAGAGCCGCAGCGGATCACATGGTCCCTCGAGGACGCCGAGAAAGGCGGCTTCGACCACTTCATGCTCAAGGAGATCCACGAGGCCCCGAAGGCGATCCACGAGACCCTCTTGGGGCGTCTCGCCAACCTCGAGGTGGACGGGTTCCTGTCGGAAGGCGTGACGAGCGTGAAGCTCGTCGCCTGCGGCAGCTCGTACCATGCGGCCCTCGTCGGAAAGTACGTCTTCGAGGAGCTCGCGCGGATCCCGGCGTCCGCGGAACTCGCCTCGGAGTACCGGTACAGCCAGGGCCCGTCGGAACAGCCCCTCGTGATCCTGATCTCGCAGAGCGGCGAGACCGCCGACACCCTCGGGGCGGCCCGCGAGGCCCGCCGTCGCGGATCGAAGACCCTCGCGATCTCGAACGTGGTCGGCTCGAGCCTCACGCGGGAGGCCGACAAGACGATCTACACGCGCGCCGGGATCGAGATCGGCGTCGCGGCGACGAAGGCGTTCATCGCGCAGCTCGTGGCCCTGTACCTGATCGCCCTGAAGCTCGGCCAGGACCGGGGCGCCCTCGGCTACGACGAACTGGATCGCCTGAAGGACCAGCTCCGCTCTCTCCCACGGGCCGCCCAGTACGTCCTGAACAAGGCCGACGAGATACGCGGGCTCGCGAAGAAGTACGGGAACGCCAGGGACATGTTCTACATCGGGCGCCACGCGAACTACCCGGTGGCCTTGGAAGGCGCCTTGAAGCTGAAGGAGATCTCCTA
>VBMC01000204.1 GCA_005879015.1 Methanobacteriota archaeon | reverse complement strand
GATCTGCGGCACGACGGCGTGATCGTGCGGCTGATCACGGTCGCGCCCGACTACTACGGGCTGAGCGAGCGCGACCTCGAGCTGGCCCGAAAGATCTCGGCGATCGCGCGCAAGCTGGGCGTCCCCGCCGACCCCGCGACAGCGCAAACGGTCCTCGTCACGATCGATGCGTTTGACATCCCCAAGGTGAAGCCGTTTTGGCGGGCCGTGCTCGGGTACGTAGACCGCATGGACAGCCCTGAAGACCTGGTCGACCCGCGCGGCCGCGGCGCGTCAATCTGGTTCCAGAAGATCGATGCGCCAGACCCGCAGGTTAACCGGATCCACCTCGACATCTGGGTGCCGACCGACCAGGCCCAGGCACGGATCGCCGCCGCGATCACGGCAGGCGGCCGTCTCGTCACCGACAGGTATGCGCCCGCCTGGTGGACGCTGTCCGATCCCGAGGGCAACCTCGCTGACGTCGCAACGACGACCAGCCGCGACTGAGCAGGCCCTCGGCGGACTCGGCTTCGACAGGCATTCGGGGCCTACGCCTTCGAACTGGGCGTGTTAGTTCCGTGTCGCGAAGAAGGCCCGGCGAACCTGTTTGCGGGAACCACGCTGAACACGCCGGGTTTATGGGGTCGAACTGGAGTGGGGGGCCGGCGCAAACGGCATGCCGCCCGACTCTGAACACGCGGGGGCCCGCCGGCCTCTCGCGGGCCTGCTTGCTTTCGTCCGGCGACACAAGCTCTCGACCCTTCTCATCGTATTCGCCTTGGTGGGCTCCGCAACCGCGGGCGTCCTGTCCGTGGGATCTTGGCCCATGCACCTCCTGATGCAAGGAACCCGAGGCGCGACCGACATCAAGGTAGACTCCCACGGGAACCTGCATGTCATCTTCGCGACCGGCCAGCTGTATTACGCCACGAACGCCCGCGGAGGGTGGTCCGTATCCCTCCTCGATGCTGTCCACGAGGTCTGGGATGCGGCTCTTGCTATAGACCGGCAAGACAACATCCACGTCGTCTACTCCGCGGTCGTTCGGGAAGACGGAAGAGCGAGCCCGCAGGCCGTCCGCTACATAGAGCTCGACCGTGGAGCACCGGTATCGGAATTGGTCGACGCCCACGGCTCGTATCCCGCCATCGCAGTAGATTCCGCGGGAGTCGTGCACGTGACCTACTCCGTGCTCGACACGTACAAACTCATGCACGCGAAGCGGATCGCGGGATCGTGGATCAATGAGACCGCCGTCCCGGCCTCCGCCGGTTCTGCGATTTACAGCGCGGTCGCGGTGGACTCAAAGGGCGTCGTCCATGCGACCTACACTCGGTCCCCCAAGCGGGTTGGGTATGCGACGAACGAAGGCGGAGTTTGGACCGCGGGATGGTTGATCCAAGACGGGATCAGCAACCAGAGGGTCCCAATCGCCTTGGACGACCAAGATCGAGTCCACATTGCCTACTCCGGATGCGCGAACGGATGCGATCCTGCACGAATCATTCATTCGGTACGAGAACGAGGCTCCTGGACCCGAGAGGTAGTTGCCACGCGTGGCGTCAGAGACTTCTTCGATTTCGTGGCCTTGGCCCTCGATTCGGGGGGAGTGCCTCACATCGTGTTCAATGACAGGGACGCGGGCACTCTCCTCTACGTTGCGAGGGTTGGCAACGTGTCGCATGTTTCAATCGTGGATCGTGGTACCGACGCCATCATCGACGGGTCGGTCGCGACCGGCCCAGGAGGCCGAATTGCTATCGCCTTCTCCCATGACGATTTCGGCGACAGCCGGTATAGCATATCGGTTCGCGTCGCCACCTATGGCGTGGATGGACAGAACTTCCTCGACTTCTTGTGGGGCATTCTTCCCCTCCTTTTGGTTGAAGGCGGGCTGTTCCTGATTGCCGGCTATCTCGTGTGGCGCCGGTGGAGACTCACCGCACGAAGAGCGCCGACGACGCGGAGTTGACGGGTCCTCTCCCGCAGGAAACGCCGCGCTCGATTCCTATTCACGCGGACCCCTTTGCTTCGAGAACGTCTCCGTCGTCCGGAGCTCTCCCTAAAGTCCCAAGGCCTTTTGCCAGCTCGAAAATCGAATCCGTGTTTCGACTACTTCGCGATCCTCCTCGAGTGAGTTCAAAGGCCGCACGAGTTCGTCCTCTGCCGGTTGAACTGAAACCAGGGTCCGGTGCCCGACCGCTCCCATGTCAGTCCCTCAGAGTGAGAACGTTCCCGCTCGCGACGGAGGCAGTCCAAACTCCGGATTCGCGGATTTGCTGCCGAAGGCTCGGATGGCCACGGACTGCTTTCACCCCGTTATCCCCAAACGAGTGCTCCCGACGGAGGAGTAGACGCACGTGGGCCCGCAGCCAGAGGGTTGCACAAGAGACTTACCCGAGCACGAGTTCTCATTTGCCCATGACGAAGAAGGCTCCTGCCTACGGCGCCCGCGCAGCCAAGGCGCCGGTAGCCCGCATGTCCATCGAACGACGAGATCCGGGGCCGCACGACGTCGCGATCGAGATTCTCTACTGCGGCATTTGCCACAGCGACGTGCACAAGGTGAACGACGACTGGGGGACCACCCACTTTCCGGTCGTGCCGGGCCACGAGATCGTCGGCCGAGTCGTGTCCCAAGGTACCAGCGCATCCCGCTTCCGCGAGGGCGACCTCGCGGGCGTAGGCTGCATCGTCGATTCGTGCCGGGTGTGCCCGGAATGCCGCGCCGGCCACGAGATGTTCTGCGAGAAGGGCGTCACGTTCACGTTCGACAGCCTCGAGCCGGACGGGAAGACGTGGACGTACGGCGGTTATTCGACGCACATGGTCGTCGACGAGCGCTACGTGCTGCGCATCCCCAAGGGATTGGACCCGGCGCGAGCCGCACCGCTCCTGTGCGCGGGCATCACCACGTATTCGCCTCTGCGGCAATTCGGGTGCAAGCGAGGCGACCGTGTAGCCGTCGTGGGCCTCGGTGGCCTGGGCCACATGGCGGTGAAATTCGCGGCTTCCATGGGTGCCGAGGTCACTGTGCTCAGCGGATCGCGCGACAAAGAGAAAGACGCCGCTCGGCTGGGCGCCAAGGGATTCGTCACCACCAGGGAACCGGGCGCGCTCGAAGCCCTCGAAGGCACGTTCGTCCTCCTCGTGGATACGGTGAGCGCGCCGCACGATCTGAACAAGCAGTTGACCCTCCTGCGGAATTTCGGAACCATGGTCCTCGTT
>VBMC01000203.1 GCA_005879015.1 Methanobacteriota archaeon | reverse complement strand
CCCGCTTGTACGACTTCCCGCTCTTCGGATCCGCGATGACCGCTTTGAACTCTGCCAGAGGATTCCCACCGAGAGAATGGCGCTCATGCGGGGCTTTCATAAAAGGATTCCGCCGGGCCGCGGTCGGTTCCGTGGTGAGCGCCGAAATCGCACGACCGCCGCGACGGTCTCCTGGAGAAACAGGCCTAGACGAGATCCGCGAACAGGCCGAGGACCCGACCGCCGTCACGATATAGGTTCACGATCGCACGGCCCTCGTCCGCCGAGGTCCCGTCAAGCGCGCCCACCGCCTCCGTGATCTGGTGCAAGGCGTCCACGGCGCCCTCCGTGTCGAGGTCATCGTCCATCGCCTTTCGGAAGGCGGCTCCGGTCTGCGAAACGAGCGCGCCCACCTTACCGCCCGTCCCGCTTCCGTGAGCGTCCCGTGCGGCCGCGATCGCCGCCCGCATCGCGGCCCACTCGATCTTGGACCGGGCGAGTCCCGCCTCGTCGTACTCGACGTTCTCGCGGTAGTGGGACTTCAGGAGACAGAGCCGGACGACTTCGCCGGGGTAGTCGCGCAGGACCTCCCGGATCGTCACGAAGTTCCCGAGGCTCTTCGACATCTTCTCCCGCTCCAGGGTGAGGAAGCCGTTGTGCATCCACGTCCGCGCCCATTCCGCGCCCCAGGCCCCTTCGCAGATCATGGCCTCGCTCTCGTGGTGAGGGAACATGAGATCGAGCCCGCCGCCGTGGATGTCGAGCGGGGCGCCGAGGTACTTGTACGCCATCGCGTTGCATTCGACGTGCCAACCGGGGCGGCCCTCGCCCCACGGGCTCGGCCAGGAGGGCTCGTCCTCCTTGGACCGTTTCCACAGGGCGAAGTCGAGCGGATCCTCCCTGCGGCTCCCCGGGGGGACCGAGTCCACGACGATGTCCTCGATCTTCCGATGGGAGAGGATGCCGAAGGAATGTTTCGCTTTCTTCGTTCGGAAGTAGACCTCGCCGTCGATCGGGTATGCGTAGCCGCGGTCGACGAGCCGCTGCACGAGGGCGACGATCTCGGGGATGTGCTTCGTGACCTTCGGATAATGGGTCGCGGGCTCGACGTTCAGGGCGCGCATGTCGCCGAGGAACGCATCGATGAAGAACTGGGCGAAGTCGAGCGGCGGCTTCCCCGCCTCGGCGGCCCGGCGGATGATCACCTCTTCGATGTCCGTGAAGTTCTGCACGAAGACGACCCGGTTCCCCAGGAGTTCGAGGTACCGCCTTGCGACGTCGAACGCGATGTACGAGCGTGCATGGCCGAGGTGGCTGAAGTCGTACGTCGTGGGGCCGCAGACGTACATCTTCACGACGCCCGGAGTGAGGGGCACGAACGGATCCTTCCGCCGCGTGCGCGTGTTGTACAATCGAAGCGCCATGACGGATGCAAACGCGGCCACAGGGCCCGCGCTATTAAGGCCTTGGCCCGCGGTCGACGGCCCTCGTTACTCCGAGATACCATCCGATCGATCCGACGAAATCTATATGCCGCCTGCCGATGTGCACGACCCCGCGGGCCGATAGATCAGCGGAAGATCGCCGCCTTCGCAAGGCGGAAGCCGTGGGTTCAAATCCCACTCGGTCCACTCCGTCCTGGAAGAATCGA
>VBMC01000182.1 GCA_005879015.1 Methanobacteriota archaeon | reverse complement strand
TCGAGTGGCTGAACCCGATCGCCGCCCTCCTCTTGATCTGGTTGTACGGCGCGGGCGTCCTCGTGATGCGCGAGACCGCGGTCCGTTGGAAGACCGGGTGGCCGAGCATCCTGCTCCTCGGCGCGGCGTACGGCATCATCGAGGAAGGCCTCGCGGTGAAGTCGTTCTTCGACCCGGCCTGGATGGACCTCGGGACCCTCGGCTGGTACGGCCGATGGCTCGACGTGAACTGGGTCTGGGTCGTCTGGTTGACGATCTACCATGCGGTCGTCAGCATCGCGATCCCGATCTTCCTCATGGAGTGGATCTGGCCCCGCGTTCGCGGTCTGCCCCTCACCTCTCGACGCGGCTATATCACAGCCATCGCCCTGCTCGCGGGGGCGACCATCTTCATCGACATCCTGCTCACGCCCTATCGTCCGTCCGTCTGGCATCTCCTCGGGGCCGCCGCGGCCGTCGTGTTCCTGGTCTGGGCCGCGAAGCGGTACGCGGGGGTCCTCTGGTCTCGCCTGCCTTCCCGGAAGGCCCCAGCCTCGCCACGGGCATACGCCCTCGCGGGCTTCGGGTTCCTGATGGGTTCCTTCCTCCTCTACGGCGGGGGACCGTCCTTCGGCGTGGTCCCGATCATCACGGTCCTCGAGGGGGGCGCGATCCTGGTCGGGGTGATGCTCTTGGTTCGCCGCACCTCGGACGATCCCCGGTGGGCTCGCCAGCGACTCGCGTTCGTCGCGGGGTGCGTCGGCTTCTTGATCGTCCTCTCCGCGTTCCTGGAATTGGCCGGGAACCGCGGGATGGGGATCGCCGGCGCTGCCTTCGCGTTCCTCCTGGTGCATCTATACCGAAGGGCGTTTCCTTCCGGAGGGCCACGGGTCGCGCCCGCCGGACCTCCAACGCCCTAGTTCTCGCGGCACCGGCGGAATCCTTTATGATTTCCCCGGTCGTATGGCGCGACATGACCACGACGGCGGACCTCCGATCCATCTACCAATACAACTGGCGGGTCTTGCGCGACTACGGCGAGGCCCTCGCGAAACTCCCGCGAGACGAGCTCGTGAAGAACCGCGAAGCGACGCACGGCTCGATGAAGAACATCTTCCACCACATCCTCTCCGTCCATGACGGCTGGCTGAACGTGACCGCGCAGGGTACCTCCGCGGACCCGGCGATGCGCGAGAAAGATTTCGACGAAGTCCCATCGATGGATCCGCTCCGGGCCTATCTCGAGAAGATCATCGCGAAGGAGGCGTCCTTCCTAGCGGGTCTGAAGGACAAGGACCTCAGCCGCCACGTGAAGCCGGAATGGAAGGAACGATCGCATCCCTTGCAGGATGCCCTGATGCAAGTGACGTTCGAGCAGGCGCACCACATCGGCGAGCTGATCGCGCTGTTCTGGCAAATCGACGTCGAGCCGCCCGAGATGACCTGGATCGACGTGCGCCTCGCGATGAAAGGGGACCCCGGCCCGTCGTAGGGAATTCGGTCCGCCTTCGCCGAGCAAGGCTTCAGGCGAAGATCGACGGGATTCCTGTCGGGAACTGGACTCGATAACCGAGAGGCACCGTCCGTGCTTCCGTCGCGGGGACCGTCTCAATGAGATTCCCCGCGGAGTCCTTCAAGGACCAGGGGGCCGTCGACGTCACGACGACCGGCGTCGTGACAACCACGTATTCCCCGGTCGTCGGGGAGGCACCTGTCCCGCCCGCCCCGACGAAGGACATGGGCGTCGACTCGAAGAACGGCGTCGCCAACTTGCCGAACGGCGTCACGCCGGAGATGTTGCCCAGGTAGACCCGGAAGTACTCATGCGGGTTCAGGTTACCCAGGGCCACACGGCCCACGCCACCCTTGTACCCGCCGTTCACCCGCACGAACTGTTCGCGGGACATCCAACGCGCGTTTCCGTTGTCGATCAGGGTGACCGTCTTTCCGATCTCGTCCGAAATCGCGAGCTCATCGATCGTGAGGACGAACCAACACGCCCCCGTCACGGACGCCGGTTCGATCGTCACAATCGTGTGCGCGGGCGCGTAGTGCTGCTCGAAGAAGAACCGGTCGATGTTCATCTGACGCAAGCCTTTGCTGATCTCCGACTGCGTTTGCATCAGGATCGGCCGGATCCCGTCTCCCGAGGTCCGGGCCGATTGGTCGACGACGGAGAGATTCTCGAATCGGATCGGGGTGCCGGTCTGTGCACCCGTGGACACCTTGATCGCCACCGGAGACCCCGCACCGTCGTGCTCCATCTCGATGCTCGTGTTCCCGCTGAACGTGATGTGCCCAAAGCCCGGATTCCCGTTTCCGAATTCGATCGCCGCGTAGTCGGCCCCGGTCCCGGATAGGGCGACCTTCAGGTTCTGGATCTCGATGTACTGCATGTACCCGGCGCTCCCGAGGAAGCGGAGGCCTTGCTGGTTCGGCTGCGCGGTCGGGTGCATCGAGATGTCGCGAAGGACCATCATCTGCTGGTTCCCGCTCCCGTCGAACTGGAGCTCACGACAGTGCAACCCTTGCAACAATCCGCCGCGGACATTGCCGGTGTACTGAATCTTCTGGATATGCGGCCGCGGGATGTTCCAGTACCGAGGCGGAGGATCCCGGAGCGCGACCAGGGAAACGCTATCCTTGCTGATCGTCACGAACCCGTCCGTGGCGTCGAGGTCCTCCGTGATCCAAATGATTCCCCCCCTGTCGGACGGGAGGGCGTCGATCGCGCATTGGACGACGGCCGCGCCATCCCCTTGCGAGAATTCGTCGGTCCCGGTGATCAGGTTCCGCCGTCGAAAGAGGTTCGCGCCCTTGTCGAACCACACCAGATGAGATCCGACCTGGGGAAAGGAGGTGGGACCCGGGGAGGCGACGGAGGGCCGCACCTCCATGGCCCAGCTGACAACCCGGCCGGCTCGGCATAACCCTTGCGTTTCGAAGCGAACTCAGTCTGTGGGGGCATCACAGGAACAGGCGACTGGTCATGGCCTGCAACCCGGCCACCTCCCCGACCTCGCCGGACCATCGGGCCATCATGGGCCCGTACCGGCGCTCGGCGCGCTCCAAGAAGACCCTCATCTCGTCCCGCATCTCCGCAGGAGCCGAACCGGCGACGGCGACCGCGAGGATGAAACGCGGGCTCCGCTCGATCACGACCGTCTTCTGGCCGAGCTCGAGCCGCCGCAGCTCATCCGAGCCTTCCGCGAACGAGACGCGAGCGAAGTTCATGATTGCCGTGAGCATGCCGGCCATCACGTCTGGATCGGTGTCGCTCTCCTCGACACGGGAGGCATGGGTGAGCAAGACCCCGGAGCCGTCGATCACGAAGACGTCCTCGACACCGCGACCGACGTTCGCTGGCAACTCGAGGGGTTCGAAGTCCCGTTCCAGCGTGGACGTGATTGGCTCCTGGACGGAACCGAGGTCGGCGCTCATCAACAAGACGCCCCCACCGGAGGTCACCAAGTCCCGCACGGTGTGGAGGCAACGGACGAGCCTCTCCGAGCTCACGTAGTTCGACATGTATTCCACCCCTTCGAGCGCGACGACGGCGTTCGGTTGCTTGGTGACGAAGTCGCGGACGACCCGCTCCAGCATCTCCGGTGGCATCGGAGTTAGCCGATTCTGTCCGAGCGAGGACGTGAGCCAGACGATCGGGGTAAGCGGCAGGTCATAGTCTTCCCGCACCTCCATGGGTGCGCGGCGTGTGATCACAAGTCCGATCGACCCGTGCCGAACCGCCTCCGCCAGCGCCAAGAAGACGAGTTTTGGCCTCCGCTCCCGAAACAAGTACGCGCGGCCGTCCTTCAAATTGAAGCGACGCGGGAGGGCCATCGGCTCCTCCTTTTGCGGCGTGACGACCAGCATCTGGTACCGTAAGACGGCGGTCGCGAACAGCACCGCCATCGTGAGGGCGGTGACCGTGAGAAAGGGCGGCGGATAGATGTGCAAGAAGATCTTTGAGAACGCATACGTCTCCGCGCCCACCCCGTGGATCACGACGCCCGCGGTCATTAGAAGCGTCTGCTTCCGGACGATCGGATCTTTGTTCCGGACCAACGTGCGTGCAAGGACCGCGAGGGCGGTCGACATGAAGATCGTCGCGAACAGGACGAGGCTGCCGGTGGCGGAAGCGTCCGCGACGTGGACGCCTATGCCCCCGTAGTAGTCCGACACGGTGTTAACCTGCGTCGTGACCCCGACTGCGACCACAAGAACCGAGACCTGCAGGAAGAGGTTCACGACGCGTCGCCGCATCAGTTCGAATCCGAGGAAGTATTGTCCGATGAACGAGGCGGTGAAGCCGACCGCGAGCATGTGGAAGAAGTAGAACAACCGGGCGATCGCCACAGGCCCGCTGTTCGAGCCGTAGTAGTTCAAGGTGGAAGTACGGAGCAGTTCCGCAAACGTACCCGCGAGGACGAAGAAGACCATCGCCAGGACAAACGTGTCCCCCGCGCGGCGGTTCGGAATCTTGCGGACGACGTAGGCGGAGACGGCGACTGCGACGGAGCTGCTCGCGATCGAAATGAGAGAGTACCATTGGGAGGCTTCGACCATGCGGCAGGTGCGGAGCCGAGGCAGCGCCTAAAAGACCTTGCCCGAGACTCTCGAATTTGAGGATGAAGGCGGCTCCCGCGACGGGATTCCCCGCTCCCGTAGGAGGACAACTCATTTAGGCAGGGCGGCCATCCATCGGAGGTCATGGCCGCGATTGGGACGACGCCGCTGCAAGACCGAGTCTGGGTCGTCACGGGCGCAACCTCTGGGATCGGCAAGGCGACCGCCCTCGGGCTCGCCCGGCTCGGCGGGACCGTCGTCCTTGCATGCCGGGACGCGGCTCGGGGCGGGGAGGCCCAGCAAGAGATCGTCCGGGACTCCAAGAACCCGAAGGTCACGTTGATGATCGTCGACCTGGCGAGCCAGGCATCGATTGTCTCGTTCGCCGAGGAGTTCACCCAAGACTATCGGCGACTCGACGCCCTCGTGAACAACGCGGGCATCTTCACCCGGGAACGGATGACCACGCCGGACGGCCTCGAGCTGCAGTTCGCCGTGAACTATCTGGGCGGTTTCTTGCTTAGCCATCTGCTCCTGGACCTGTTGCTCGCCTCCACGCCGTCGCGGATCGTGAACGTCGCATCGAGCGCACACAAGGGCGCGACGATCGATTTCGACAACCTTCAGGGGGAACGCGCGTACAAGGGGTACAAGGCGTACGGCCAGTCGAAGCTCGCGCAGATCTTGTTCACGGTGGAATACGGGCGGCGACTCGCGGGGACCGGCGTGACCGTGAACGCGGCCCATCCGGGCGTCATCAAGACGAACCTCGCCTCTACGGAGATTCCGAAGGCCTTCCGTTTCGTCCGGATGTTTTTCAAGAGCCCCGCAAAGGGGGCGGAGACGCCGATCTTCCTCGTCGCGTCGCCGACCGTGGCGAATCTGACCGGACAGTATTTCGTGAATCGACAGGTCCAGGCTCCGTCCCGCGAGGCCCAAGATCCCGCCGTCGCTCGCCGACTGTACGACGTCAGCGTGAAGCTCGCCGGGCTCGGAACTGATGAGGGCCGAGGAACGCCTCCCTGACGGGCGGGGAATTCGCCCTCGACGAATCATCACGGAACGGAAACGTTATACCAAACCTCTCCGTGCGTGCGGAAGAAATGGAAGGCGCGCGAATCCTCGTGACGGGTGGCGCGGGCTTCATCGGATCCCATCTGGTCGAACACCTCGTCGCACGGAACGAGGTGACGGTGATCGATGACCTCTCCACCGGGACGCTCCGAAACCTAGGCAGGGCCCGTGGAAGGGTT
>VBMC01000181.1 GCA_005879015.1 Methanobacteriota archaeon | reverse complement strand
GATCGGCCTGCGGATCCAGAGCTTTGCATTCATGCCCGGGTTCGGATTCGCGATCGCCGCGACGGCCCTCGTCGGCCAGAACCTCGGGGCGCGGAATCCCGAGGAGGCGGAAAAGAGCGGTTGGGAGGCCATGAAGTTCTCCGTCGTCGTGATGAGCGTGATCGCCATTGGAATCTTCCTCTTCGCAGAGTTCATCGCCCGCGCCTTCATCGGGGACCCGGTGGTCGTCTCCTGGAGTGTGACGTTCATCCGGATCCATGCGGTCAGCATCCCCGCAGTGGGAGTCTTCTTCGCGATCGACGGCGCTCTCCGTGGGGCGGGCGACACCCGATTCCCTTTGATGACGTCCCTGAGCGGCATGTACCTCGTCCGCCTCCCGCTGTCCGCGATCTTCGGATTCGTCCTCGGCTGGGGGATCGTGGGGATCTGGATTCCTCTCGTCATCGAGTATTATTACCGGTCCGCCGTGATCGCGAACCACTTCCGCCGGGGCAAGTGGAAGACGTTGCGGGTCTGAGGACGTCAAGTTTTAAGCCGACGGGACCCTAGGGCGCCGCGGGTCGATCCCATTCCGAAGGATGTGCAAGGAGAGAAGGTCGCGAACTCGTTTCGCCTGAACAAGGTCGGCGTGACCGGCGTCGTGAAGCCCGTCCAGGTGCGCCGTCCCAACCGGGCGGTCACGCTCACGACCACGCTCGACGTGTTCGTCGACCTGCCGCAGGACCAGAAGGGCTCGCACCTGTCCCGGAACCTCGAGGCCATCAACGAGGTGGTCGACCGCTCCGTCCGCGACCCGGTCGCGAGCCTGGAGGAACTCACGGACACGATCGCGGTTTCCCTTCTCAAGCGCCACGCCTATGCGACGACGTCGGAAGTATGGGCCAGCGCGGCCTACTTCCTCGAGAGGACGTCGCCTTGGGGCCGCACGTCCTTGGAGCCGTACCGGCTTGTGGCGCGGGCGAACGCACGCCGCGGGGAGCGAGAGGTCGAGCGATCGATTGGCGTGGAGGTCATCGGGATGACCGCATGCCCGTGCGCCATGGAAACGGTCCGAGACGACATCCTGAAGGAGCACCCGGAGATGGCGAAGTGGCCTGAAGGCTTCCCGATCATCACGCACAACCAACGGAACCGGACGACCGTCATCCTGCAGGAGCCGTCGAACCATGAGGTCGAGGCGGACGAGCTGATTGACATTGTCGAGGATTCGCTTTCCGCCCCCACGTTCGGACTGTTGAAACGGCCGGACGAAGGCCGCCTTGTCGAGATGGCCCACCGCAATCCGAAGTTCGTGGAGGATGTCGTCCGGGACGTCCTCGAGCGGCTCCTGAAGCGCTATCCGAAGATGCCGGATGGCACCTGGGTCCGCGTGAAGTCCGAGGCCGAAGAGTCCATCCACAAACACACCGCCCTCGCGGAGCGGTCGACGACCTTCTGCGAACTTCGCTCAACGTGAGCCCTGCTTGAACGGCTGCGCTCGCGGAACATGCTAACGGTCGTTGCATAACGGACGTGGGTCTCCGTAGGAGTGGCTTCGAGAACCGATGTCCACATGCCCCTCGGGGGCTGTTGGTGCTATAGTTAAATAACTATAACCTCGGACCGTTTGAATCAACTGCAAGACGGTGCCTTATTCATGCCGCGCTCAAACGCTCGGCTCCCACCTGAACGGTTGCCGACGGTGCAAGGTCCAGTCCCCGCTCTCGATATGAGCCTCCCCCTTGTGAGTTGGCGAGCGGGCTAAGAGGACTCCTCGCCCTTCTCATCCATCGGCTTCGGGCTGGTCTGATCCGAGGTGTAGTCGGGGTGGTCGGTTCGCTTGTAAGGCTCGGCTGGCTTACTCCCGTTGGGCTCCGTGAGGAGCTTCGCGAGGTAGGCCGTCAACAGGGTTCCCGCGCCCGATCCGTCACCGCCCGCCGTCACGAGCGTATCCGGCGTCACGCGGATCTTGCCGTCGCGGACCTCTTCCATGATCTTGACGAGCGCGACCCGATCCGAGCCGAGCACGTCGGCTTGCGCGTGGTAGGCATCTGCTTGAGCCTCGCCCACCATCCGAATCGCAGCCGCGTTTCCGTCCGCTTGGATCCGGGTCGCGTCCCGCACGCCTTCCGCCTGTTTGATCGCGGCCTTCGCGAGGTTCTCGTTGATTTGGACCTGGTAGGAGGCTTCGACGACCTTCGGCTGGAGGTTTGCGCGGGCGGTCATCTCTTGGACCGCGATGCGCCTTTGCTCCGCGGTCGCCTGCTGCTCATACTGCGTCTGCTGCTGGATGGCGATCTCCTTGTTCGTCTGGGTCGCGAGCAGCGTCGGGTCGACGGCAATGTAGGAGATGAGTAGGTTCTGCGCTTCGACGTAGTACTTGGCAAATTGGATGCGTGCCCGGTTCAGAGCCTCCTCCTGCAGTTGCGATCGACCCTGGACGAACTCGAGCGCCTTCTTCTCGCCCGCGTTGTTCCGGAACGACGCGTCAATCAGGGGATGCACGATCTGTTGGATCAGGTTGAAGACGGAGCCGAACCGTGCAATGACGAAGGCCGCGTTCTCT
>VBMC01000180.1 GCA_005879015.1 Methanobacteriota archaeon | reverse complement strand
GACGATTTCATCGCGGTCGGTACTCAAATCAAGACGGAACGTCCCGGAAAGGCGGGCGCGGTCACGCCCTGCGACACGATCGAAGGGCCGCTCGTCGTCCTGGACACGGGAGACTTCGTCGAGGTGCCGGACGCGGCGGCCGCGAAACGGCTCGCCGGACATGTCCGCGTCATCGCGGATCTCGGCGAGATTCTCATCCCCTTCGGAGAATTCCTCGAGAACAATCACGTCTTGATGCCCGGCGCGTTTTCGCCGGAGTGGTACGGCCTCCTCCTGAAGAAGGCCTTGGGACAGTTGCCGGCCGGATGGGAAACGGCGACGGCATCCCAAGCCCTCGCGTGGTCCCGGGAATGCGGCGTGCCCCTTCACCCTCGATACAATCTGTTCTTCCATGACTTCGCCGTCGAGGATCTGCAGCTCCTCCGCGAACGCATCGGCGGCGAAGGACGCCTCACGGAAGGTCGGCTCGTCGTCCCCGCCGACGAGGAATTTCGAGAGTGGTTCGTCCGGCTGGGCGTCCTCTATGCGGTCCGCGGGGGCGACTTGGTCGTCGAACGGCACACAGATGTGCTCTTGGCGACGTTGGGAATTGCCGTCGACCAGTCGAACTTCGTACTCGCGCCGAGGCCCGAGACGACGGACCCTCTCGCGTTCGCGACGGCCCTTGCCGGCTTCCTCGTGAAAGCCCGGGGCCCCACCCGGATCGGCGCCCGGATGGCCCGTCCGGAGAAAGCCGCGCCCCGGAAGATGCAGCCCGCACCGCATTCGCTCTTCCCGATCGGACACGAGGGTGGGGCCCAGCGGCTGCTCCTCGAGGCGGCTTCCAAGGAGACCATCGAGGTGGAGGTCGGCCTTCGAATCTGTTCCGCGTGCGGGAAGCGGTGGTTCCTCCCGAAGTGTTCGTGCGGCGGACACACGACGGCGCGCAATGGACCCGCCCGGCAGCGCGTCCCGATCGCCGACGTGTTGCGGACCGCCTTGGAACGACTCGGCGAACCGAAGCCGTCCGAGATCAAGGCGGTCCAGGGCATGATCTCGAAGAACAAGACACCGGAACCGATCGAGAAAGGCGTCCTTCGGGCGAAGCACGAGATTTACGTGTTCAAGGACGGCACGACCCGGTTCGACATGACGAACCTCCCGCTCACGCACTTCACCCCGAGGGAAGCCGGTATTTCCGTGGAAGACGCGCGGCGTCTCGGATACGCGCGGGATATGACGGGACGTCCGCTCGAGCGAGAGGAGCAGGTCCTTGAGTTGCGGCCCCAAGACGTCCTCGTCGCCCGCTCCGGGGGAGAATACCTGGTCCGCGTGGCGGCGTTCGTCGACGATCTCCTGGAGCGCCTCTATGGCCTCGGCCGCTTCTACGACGCGAAATCACCAAAAGACCTTTTGGGCCACCTCGTCGTGACGCTCGCCCCGCACACAAGCGGCGGAGTCCTCGCGCGGATCGTCGGGTTCACGGATGCCAAGGCGTGGTTCGCCCATCCCTATCTGATCGCGGCCCGCCGCCGGAACTGCGACGGAGACGAGGATTCGCTCATCTTGCTCCTGGATTGCCTGATCAACTTTTCGCGGTCGTTCCTGCCGGACAAGCGAGGCGGCCTAATGGATGCGCCGCTCGTCCTGACGACGCGGATCGATCCGAATGAGATCGACAAAGAGGCCCACAACCTCGACCTGCCGGCCGGGTATCCGCTCGCGCTGTTCGAAGCCGCGGAACGGTTCGCTCACCCCAAGGAGGTCGAAGCTCAGATCGACACGGTCGGGAAGCGGATCGGAAGCGTGCTCCAGTACGAGGGATTCGCGTACACACACGAGACCCATGGGGTGGCCCAGGGGCCCCTCGCCTCCGCCTACGGGGAGGGATCCATGGCGGAGAAGATCGACAAACAGCTCGACCTCGCGCTGCGGATCCGTGCCGTGGATCCGAACGACGTCGTGGCCCGCATCGTCGTCCATCATTTTCTTCCCGACCTGATCGGGAACCTGAAGGCGTTCTCCAGCCAGTCCGTGCGCTGCACGAAATGCGGGGCGAAGTACCGTCGGATCCCGCTCCGGGGACGGTGTCTCGAATGCAGCGGCAACTTGACGCTCACCGTTCACGAGAGTTCCGTGAAGAAGTACCTCGAGATCTCGAAGCGGATCAGCCAGCAGTTCGAGGTATCGAACTACCTCCGGCAGCGGATCGACTTGATTGAAGAAGCGATCACGTCGCTCTTCACGAACGACCGGACGCAGGACCTGAAGCTCGACGACTTCTTCTAGGCCGCCGCGACGCGCGCCTGCTCGCTCCGGATCTTGAGTGCCGCCGCAGCCGCGAGGAATGACCCGAGGGCGAAGGCTCCGACGACGAGGAGGGGGAAGTTCGCAATCGTGAGGTTCGCGAGCTCGGTCGGCATCACGCCCGAGTTCAATCCGAGATTTTCCGGCCCATAGACGAACACGCCGAGGAGGGCTAGCCCGAGGAGCATGAACACGATCCCCGCCTTTGCGGACCCCGGCATGCGGAGGGTGTAACCACACGAGGGGCACACCCAGATCGCGTCGTCCAGCAGCTCAGCATAGCATTCCGGACAGCGGCGGGCCATCGAGCGAGACAGAAAGGCCGCGGGCAAATAGTTTGTGTCATTGCGCCCGCGCCGATGGAACGATGTGCGGATAACCCTTTAGTAACGCGCGTCGGTTTGCCGATGAATGAGGAAGTCGACGGTTTTCGGTCTCACGGCCCTCGTCCTCGGCTCGGTCGGGGTCCGACTCTCCCCTCTTTGGTCCTTCCTGTATTGGGGTTCGGATACGGGCGAATACTTTGCGATCCTGCGGAACCTCGCGGGGACTGGTCACGTCTCCACCATCTACGATGGGTGGGGCGTCACGTATCCGTACTTTCCGGGCATGTTCTTCCTGCAGGGAGGACTGGCTGCCCTCTCCGGACTCGACCTTCCGACCGTGCTGAACCTCCTCGTGCCAATCCTAGGTGCTGTGTCGGTCGTCCCGATGTTCTTGATTGCACGACGTGTCACAGGCGAGGATCGCGTCGCCCTCTTCGCAGCTGCCCTTCTGGTGGGCGCGATACCCCACACGTATACGACCACGCACCCGGCTCCCGCGACGGTCGGAAATCTGCTCGCCCTTCTACTTCTTCCTCCTCATGGTCCTCGGCACGATCCTCGTCCAAGGTTTCGCTCGCCCGTGGCGATGGACCTTCGGGTCGAAACGAGAGGTTGCGTACGCGGGTATCCTCGTCGCTGGGACGTTCGCCTACTGGTTCCTCTACGCGACGACCTTCCGAGAATTCATCCTGACGGATGTGGACATCCGGCCCTGGTGGGCGATCCTCGTCCTGTTCGGATTTGGACTGCTGTTCCTCGGGGCGGTCGTCTATGCGCGGACTCGAATCGGATGGCGGTATCGGCCGAGGTATCCCGGGCTCCGTCATCGGGGAACGGCGTACGCCTCCGCGGTTGGGGCCATCCTCATCCTCGGGGTTGTGTCGGTCCTCTTCGGCGTCCCGGGGACGACGTTCCGCGTCCCGCCGGAAGGTCTCCTCTATTTCGTCCCGCTCGTCCTGCTGATCTCGTTCTCCGCGCCGGGCCGCAAGTTCCTCGATTTCGACGCGGAGGGATTGCCGGTCAACGCCTGGTTGGTCGTCCTCCTCGGATCCGCAATCGTGGGCATCTTGGTCGCTCCACGCGTCCTCATTCCCTATCGTCACATGGAGTACCTCGTCGTACCGTTTGGCATTCTTTCGGGCGTCGGCTTCGTTCGCCTCCTGGATTTGGGGACCGTCCGAGGACGACTCCGAGCCGCCGCGGGCATGGCCATCGGCCTCGTCTTCATCGCAAATGCATTCACGGGTGTGCCGCCGCCATCCACCCTCGCCGGTTGGCGGGAGGGGACCGTCCCGGCGGCCCTGGATCCCGCGTATTGGGCTCGGGATCATGCGAGCGGCCTCGTCGTGTCCGACCATCACGGCTCCACGACGGTCTTCGGATTTGGCGGCCTGAACGCGACGTGGGATCGAACCCGGGCCCCGTTCTTGCCCGACTCCCTGAACGACCCGTACGCGGGACTGTCGAAGATCGACTCCCCGTCCGGTCAAAAGGACGGCACCTATGTGTGGATTGACCAAGACATGGAGGCCGGGGTGCGTCTTACACCATGGGAGGCCGCGCTCCCGATGGACTCCAGGGTCGTCGCGAAATTCGACTCCTCGCCCTTTCTGAAGGTCTTCGACAACGGATACGCCCGAGTGTATTGGATCGCCTGGGGATGCCTCCCGACGACCTGCTGAGTCGCGCGCGTTTATGCGCGACGACCGTATCCGCAAGCCGATGCGGGTCGCGGTCCTCCACGACCATCTGCGTTTCATCGGAGGCGGGGAGCGCTTCGCGCTCACGCTCGCCGCGGCGTTTGACGCCGATCTCTATGTGACCGATTTGGATCCGACCCTGCCCGAGCGCGCGGGCATGCCGACGGTCCGCGTGACCGAGATTGCACGAGTGCCGCAGACGCCCCCGATGCGGCAAGACCGCCAAGCACGTGCGTTCCAGACGATCGCGATTCCCGATCACGATGTGTACGTTCTCTCAGGGAACTGGGCGGTGTTCGCCGCTCCGCGGCTTCACCCGAACGTCTGGTACTGTCACACGCCCGTCCGGGTGTTTTACGATCTTCGGGATTCCTTCCTTGGCGGCCTCCCGCGCGTCCGGCGATGGGCCGCGCGGCGGTGGATCGAAAAGAGACGCCCCGAATACGAAGCCGCGGTGGCGGCCGTCCAGACGATCGTCGCCAACAGCCGGAACGTCGAACGGAGGATCGACCGGTATCTTCACCGGACGGCCGACGTCGTCTACCCTCCCCTCGATTCGTCGCGCTATCGCTTCAAGGAAGTTGGCGAGGCGTGGCTCGCCGTCAGCCGGCTCTCCCACGAGAAGCGCTTGGGGCTCCTCGTCGATACGTTTCGCCGTCTCCCTCGAGAGCGCCTCATCGTTGTCGGGGGAGCGCAGTTGGGCGTGGACCCGGATCGCCTGGTCCGATCGTTGGAACCACCTGCAAACATCGAATTCCTCGGAGAAATTCCGGAATCCAAGTTGCTGGACCTGTACGCGAGGTGTCGCGGGCTCGTGGCCGTGTCGGAGGACGAGGACTTCGGGCTCACGCCGGTCGAGGCGATGGCCTCCGGCAAGGCCGTCGTGGCGGTCGACGAAGGCGGGTACCGAGAGACGATCGTCCCAGGAAAGACCGGATGGCTCGCCCCCCCGTCCGCGGAGGCGATCGCTCAGACGATCGAAGCGGTTCGGGTCGATGACCTGGAGAGGATGCGCGGTCCGTGCGAGGACCGGGCCCGGTCGTTCGACCGCGATGTGTTCGTGACTCGGATGCGAGCGATCCTCGATCGGTCTCTTTCGGATGAGAAATTCACTTCTGCGTCTCGAGTGTGAAGATCAGCTTCTCGACCGTGTTGTCGAAGTACCACTCGACCCACGGAAGAATTCGCGGAAAGAGTCGTCGGACGTACCGGTCGACATGGTATTCGTACACTTTCACGACGCTCGTGACCTGGAATCGTGCATGGCTATAGTACGACCGCTAGCCTTTGCCGAAATAATCGAACGTTTCCTCCGTGAACAGGCGCAACGTGCCTCGAGTCCTTCTATGCGTTCGAGTGCCTGTAATGCGGCACCTCGATCGTGATGCCCGCTCCCGGGTGTGTGATTCGAAACAGCTCTTCCATCACCCGGACCGTGTTCGGGAGGTGCTCGATGACGTGGATGGCGATGACTTCGTCGACCGAGTCATCGTTGACGGCCACGGGAACCGGCGTAGATCGCACACCAGGTCCACGCCGGCGAGCGGCACGAGATCCACGTTCACATGTCCGCGGCGAATGTCCCGCCCCGAGCTAAGGTTCAATTTCCATGCGCGCACAAAACCGCCTCTGGTCGAGGACTCGGAGTC
>VBMC01000179.1 GCA_005879015.1 Methanobacteriota archaeon | reverse complement strand
CGTCGGGCATCCCGCCCGCGAGGCACCGGTCCGGTCGGCCGTTGAAGACCCTCGTCCAGCGGCTGAAAGGCAAGGAAGGCCGCTTCCGGTCGAACCTGTCCGGAAAGCGGGTGAACTTCAGCGCCCGGACCGTGATCTCCCCCGACCCGATCCTGTCGATCAACGAGGTCGGCGTCCCGGTCGAGGCGGCTCGCGAGCTCACGGTTCCCGTCCATGTGCAAGCGTACAATTCGGAAATCGTGAAGCAGTGGGTGAAGCGCGGCCCGGCGCCCCTTGGTCCGCTCGGTGAGTATGCACCCGGCGTGAACTACGTGATCCGCCCCGATGGCCGTCGCATCCGGGTGACCGACAAGAACGCGGAGGTCGTCGCCGAGGCCGTCGAGGTCGGATACACGGTGGAGCGGCAGCTCGTGGACGGCGATATCGTCCTCTTCAACCGGCAACCCTCACTGCACCGGATGTCCATGATGGCGCACGAGGTCCGCGTGATGCCGCACAAGACGTTCCGCTTCAACCTCGCGGTCTGTCCCCCGTACAACGCGGACTTCGACGGGGACGAGATGAACCTGCACGTCCTGCAGAGCGAGGAGGCCCGCGCCGAGGCACGCGTCCTGATGCGCGTGCAGGAACACATCCTCTCCCCGCGGTTCGGCGGGCCGGTGATCGGCGGCATCCACGACCACATCACGGGCTCGTTCCTGCTCACGTACAAGGAGAGCAAGTTCACCCGCGAGGAGGTCACGTTCATCCTGAGCAAGATCGACATCCGGGACCTCCCGCCTCCCGACATCAAGAAGGGTGGCAAGGAGTTCTGGTCGGGGAAGGCCCTCTTCTCCGCGATCCTGCCGAAGAACCTGAGCATGACGTTCAAGTCGTCGATCGCCCCGAAGGGGGACATCGGGCTGAAGGAACTCAAAGAGGAAGACTCCCTCGTCGTGATCAAGGATGGCGTCGTCGTGTCGGGCACGATCGACGAGAACGGGGTCGGCGCCTTCAAAGGAAAGATCCTCGACAAGCTCGCGCGGGATTATGGACCGGACGCCGCAAGGGTCTTCATCGACAAGGGGACGAAGATGGCGATCGGCGCGATCATGATCCGCGGCTTCACGACGGGCATCGACGACGAGGACATCCCCGAGGAGGCGAAGAAGCAGATCTCGGACTCCCTCCGGGCCGCGATTGAGAAGGTCGAAGGCCTCGTGGATTCGTACAAGCGCGGAGAGTTGGAACAAATGCCCGGCCGATCCCTCGAGGAGACCCTCGAGGTCGAGGCGATGAAGATCCTCGGTCGCGCACGAGACCTGGCCGGCCAGATCGCGGGGAAGCACCTCGGGATCGAGAACAGTGCTGTGATCATGGCCCGGTCCGGTGCCCGCGGCTCCATGCTGAACCTGTCCCAGATGGCGGGCTCGATCGGGCAGCAGGCCGTCCGCGGGGAACGATTGAGCCGCGGATACTGGAACCGCACGCTTCCGCATTTCAAGAAGGGAGACCTCGGGGCCGAGGCGAAAGGCTTCGTGAAATCGTCGTACAAGAGCGGCCTCCATCCGACGGAATATTTCTTCCACGCCATGGGCGGGCGCGAAGGCCTCGTCGACACCGCCGTGCGCACGTCGCGGTCGGGATACATGCAGCGCCGCCTGATCAACGCCCTCGAGGATCTCAAGGTGAAAGAAGACGGGACGGTCCGGAATACGGCGGACACGATCATTCAGTTCAAGTTCGGTGAGGACGGCGTGGATCCGTCCCGGAGCGTGCAAGGTCGCGCGGTCGACATCGACGACATCCTCCAGGAGGTCCTCGGCGAGGAGCCGTCCTGGAAGGAGCGTCTCCGGGAGCAGGAGATGGCGTCCTACGGTCTCACGGAGAAGGACATGTACGTCGAGATCTCGGAAGAAGAGGTCGAAGTCGAGGAGGAAGAGCCTCCGTCGGAGGAATGAGGATGGCCCGAGCCACGACGATCCAGGCCCTGCGCAACCGGGGCCTCTCGAAGAAGACCGCGGTGATCCTCGCGGACGCGGGTTTCACCCTCGAAAAACTGGCGGCCTCCAAGGTCGAGCGACTCACGAAGTTCCTCCCGAAGAAAGAGGCGGAGAAGGTCCTCAAGAAACTCGGCGCGGCCCCCGCCGAGGTGAAGCCGGCTCCGAAGAAGGAGAAGGCGAAGCCGGCCGCGCGCGGGCGGAAGCCCACCGCGAAGGCCGCGGAGGCGGAGCCGGAGACACCCCTCACGATCCCGGTGAAGGCACCTCCGCTGACGGCGGGCGAACAAGAGATCATGGAGGGCCTGAAGGAGACCGGCCGCTGGCTGCCGAGGTATGTGGTCGGCGAACTCGCGAAGAAAATCCATGGACTCAAGCTGAGCAAGAAGCGACTCCACGAGGTCCTCACGAAGATCTGCGAGAAGTTCGATCTCCATGCGATCGATGCGAACGAGTCCGCGGGGATCGTGTCCGCGCAGTCGATCGGCGAACCCGGGACCCAGATGACCATGCGGACGTTTCACTACGCGGGCGTCGCGGAGATGAACGTCACCCTCGGATTGCCGCGACTCATCGAGATCGTGGATGCGCGTCGCGTGCCCTCAACCCCGATCATGGAATTGTTCGTGAAATCAGGACACACGGACCTCGAGAAGATGCGCAAGATCGCCACGGAGATCGAGATGACGTCTTTGGAGGACATCGCCTCGATCGAGACCGACCTCGTGAACATGCGCGTGCTCGCCTATCCGGATGACCACCGGATGCGGTCCCGCGGCGTCACCTGGCCCGAGATCGAGGAGAAGATGAAGAAGTTCGGCGAGGTTGAAGAAGTGAAGCGCCAGGTGGGGAACGTGGAGAAGCGGGCGCGCGCCCTCGTCGTGGAAGCGGGTGAGCCGTCCTTCAAGAAACTCCAACGCCTCGTCGAACAGGTCCGAACGATGAAGATTAAAGGAGGACGACCACGAACTCGGTTCAGGAGATCTACGAGGTCCTTGGCATCGAGGCCGCGCGGAACGCGATTGTGAACGAGGCGTACAACACCCTCCAGGAACAGGGGCTCACCGTGGATATCCGTCACATCATGCTCGTCTCGGACATGATGACGAACGACGGGGATGTGAAGGCGATCGGACGACATGGGATCTCAGGACGGAAATCGTCCGTCCTGGCTCGTGCGGCGTTCGAGATCACGGCCCATCACCTCCTGCGGGCGGCGATCACGGGCGAGGTGGACTACCTGGACGGCGTCGCGGAGAACGTGATCGTGGGCCAGCCGGTCACGTTGGGCACCGGGGCCGTGAACTTGATCTACCAGCCGCCCGCGAGCCTACCGAAGCCGTCGGCGGTTCCGAAGCCGAAACCCGTGCCGGTTCCTCCAGTTCCGGTCCCCGCTCCCGCCCTCGCTCCCGCTCCCGAAGCCGCAGCCGTGGAGCCCGAGGAGCCCATCGAAGAGGTCGTCCCGTGATTGACGTCTCGCGGGCGCTCCGGGTCGCGACGGACACGGGCGAGGTGCGCTTCGGACTGCGAGAAGTCCGGCGCGCGGCGAAGGCGAAGAGCGCGAAGATCGTCGTCGTCTCGTCGAACTGCCCGCCGGACGCCGTTGCGGCCCTCGGCGAGGTTCGCCTGCTACGGTTCCCCGGCACGAACGTCGACCTGGGGGCCGCCTGCGGGGTGCCCTTCTCGGTCGCGGCCGTCGCGGTGCTCAGCCCCGGCGACTCGAACATCCTCAGCGCCTGAGGCCGCATGGTCGAGATTGTCTTTGACGAACAGACGATCAAATACGTCGCTCTCTTCCAGGACCTCACGCGGACGACCGTCGTCGACTGCGTCGACGCGACCGACAAGCTGATTTTCGTCGTGAAGGAAGGGGACATCGGCAAGGCGATCGGGAAGAAGGGCGAGAACATCGCGAAGCTGAAGCGGCTCATGAACAAG
>VBMC01000215.1 GCA_005879015.1 Methanobacteriota archaeon | reverse complement strand
CACAATCGTCCATTGTCCCCGAAGTTTCGTGCCATACAGAGCGAATCGCATGATGCCGTCGTGGAGCGCTGCCGCTGCGTCGGATCCCTCGGGTCCGACCATCTCAAATTCGCCGAAGTCCCATACGATGACTTCGCCCGCGCCATATTCACCTTCAGGGAGGGTTTCCTCGAACAGAAGGTAGTCGAGAGGGTGGTCTTCCACGTGGACCGCGAGGCGCCTCACACTAGGATCTTTGCTCGGCCCCTTCGGCACGGCCCACGAGACGAGGACTGTGCCAATTTCCAGCCGGAAGTCATAGTGGAGATTCCTGGCCCAGTGCTTCTGGACCGCGAATCGGAGGCGCGGAGCTCCGGTCCGAGGAGCCGCTTCGGGGACGACGGGCGGAGTCATGCCGACGGTCCTGAGGGGCCTTCAGGTTTCTGCGTTACTAGACTCTTTGTATTGGAACGCAAAGGGCCTCAATCTCTTCGGCGCTCTGACAGCTCGGAAGCGGTCTCTTTGCTTTCTGTTTCCTGTTCGGACCGACGGCGCCGAGAACGCCAGACCCCAAGAATGAGGATAAGCGCGATCGTGGCCACGACGCCGACGAGGAGGACTCCCGTATCGATCCCAAAGAAGGTCCCCGGCCACGAGCCTGGCGGCGTCCCGGGGGGTGGAGTGGCGGTCACATAGCACGCCTGGGGGTCGAAGAGGCGCACGTTGCTGTTTCCATACGCGGGATCAATCGCCGCATTCTCGTAGCAGCGACGCGCCGGGATCTTGTAGGCGTGCCCGCCGTAACCGGGGATGTCCCCGCCGGCGACGTCCGGGCCGACGGCGGGCCACGGCATCGTGCCCCACCAGCTCGGCTTGCCGGACCGATAGAGGGAGGGCGGCAACACCTGGCTCGCCGGGACGGGATTCCCGAAGTTCGTCAACCCCGACGGGACCTCCGCCGCCTCGAAGTGGGACCTGGCGGTCACGGTGTCGTAGTTCCCCCATCGCATGGCGGTTTCCCGCGTCCGCGAATCGCCGACCGTACCCGAGTCCGATTGTCCAAACGAATAGATGTCGACGTCATCCGTGCCGAGGTCGGTTTCGTACGTCGTGTAGTATCCGGACCGCCCGAGCACGTTGCCGACGATGTTGAAGAACCGGGAGTACCGCCACAGGTGCATCGTCGCCGTATTCGCGGTCTTGTTCGGGTCGCCGTGGAAGTGGTTGCGGAAGAAGGTTAGAAAGTGATGCGTGCCATGGATGTTGTCGGTTCCCACCCCCAATCCGTCGTTGCCCTCCATCAGCAGCATGGCGTCGCCGCCGTTGTGGGCGGCGTAGGTGGGCTGCATCCACCCGCCGCCGCCCGGATTGTATAGGTTGTCGATCGAGAAGTTGTCGGCGAGGACATCGCCGCTCCCCGTGCCAACCATCATCGGCGACGTCACGTGCTGGAAGATGTTGTTCTCAACGAGGTTGTCTGAGCCCGGATACCATTCGATTCCGTAGCTCTGCGATTGGCCGCCGGATCCGTAGAAGTAGTTGCTCCGGATCTCGTTTCCGCGGGTCATCGTCAACCACACGTGGTTCCGACCTCCGCCGGGCCCGCCCGGAGGTGCAACTTTGACGGAACGTACGCCCGTGATCCAGCACTCCATCGCGTTCTGGATGTTAATGCCGCCCCCGCCATCGACCGGCTGGATCGTCATGTTCTCGATCCCCGCCCGACGTAGGACCGTCGTGGGCCACCAAGCCTGGGGGGCTTGTGAACTGCGCCAGTTCGGCATGTAAATGCCAGGCGTGATTGTGACCTGGTCGCCCGCGATTGACGTGACCTTGACAATCTGCCGCTGGTTCCGGTAGCCACCCGGTGCGATCCGCATGCCGTCACTGCCCTGGCCGACGCAACCGTTCGCGATCCCGCAGTTGTAGATGTCACCTCCGTCGGCCGCGTCATCGACCTGATCGAGGATCAGGAAGCTCTCCCCCGCCCGCAGGTTCGCCGTGTTGCTCAGGGTGATGACCGTCGTGCCTTTCGCATAGCCGGCGGTCCAGTCAGCAGAGTTCTCCACGCCTCCTGCCCAGCTGAAGCTTCCCTTGAAGCAGATGACGGGGTAGGGCGGGGGACCGCGGTCGCACGGCGTGGTGCCGGTGAAGACCAGCTTCGTCCGAGTCGCCCCGGCACCGCGGAGGGTCACGTCGCTTTTCATGTTGAGTCCCGCGGAGAGCGTGAAAGTCCCCGCGGTAAGGAAGACGACCTGATCAGGAGGACACGCCGCGATCGCTGCGTCGATTTGCGCGGCCGTGCTGCCGGGGTCGAGGGACGCGCAAATCGCGGCGCGGTTCGGAATGCCACCGGTGATGCCGGCGTGG
Source organism: Methanobacteriota archaeon (assembly GCA_005879015.1). Lineage (GTDB taxonomy): Archaea > Thermoplasmatota > Thermoplasmata > RBG-16-68-12 > RBG-16-68-12 > RBG-16-68-12. The sequence continues at coordinate 75 of VBMC01000215.1, read as the reverse complement.
CTCCAGTCGATCGCCCGCGAAGGGTCCAGGATCCCGGACCACGGGTCCGTCGTGGCGCGGACGGTCAGATCCCCG
>VBMC01000214.1 GCA_005879015.1 Methanobacteriota archaeon | reverse complement strand
TTGCCGTCCACCATGCTGCGCGGGGCGGACGGACCCTGGAGCACGCGCAGTTTCCAATCGAGGTTCTGCGCGACCAGGCTCTCGTACTCCGCTCGCATCCAGGACGTCGGGTCGCGGGCGGGCATCGTCAGCCCTCCATGGGGAAGGCGACCTTCCCGCAGTCGCCGCTTCGCATCACGTCCATCGCCTCGGCATACTTGTCCAGAGGGAATTTGTGTGTGAGGATCGGCCGCAGGTTCAGGTTGCCGCTCCGGAGGAGGCCGCCCATCTGGTACCACGTCTTGTACATGAGGCGGCCGTGGATGCCGTACATCGAGACGCCCTTCGTCACCATCTCCGAGAGGTCGAAGGTCACGGGCTTCGCATACAGGCCGAGGACGTGGATGCCGCCGGCGGGCCGCACGATCGAGAGGGCTTGCGCCAAGACCTGTTCGCTCCCGGAGAATTCCAGGACTTCATCGACGCCCTCGTCGGACGTCAAGTCCATCACTTCGTCCACGAGGCCCTTGTCCGATTTCAGGACGGCGTGGGCCCCGACCGTCTTCGCCAGTTTCATCCTGTACTCGTTCCGATGGCCGATGGCGAGGACGCGACCCGCGCCCATGGCGCGGCACACGGCGACGGCCATGAGGCCGATCGGCCCCAGGCCGAAGATCGCGACCGTCTTCCCGGGCACGTTCGCGTTCGTGGTCGTGTACACCGCGTTCCCGAGCGGATCCTGCATCGTCGCGAGTTCCGGAGGGAGGTCCGGATCGTTCACGATGACGTTTGAGGCGGGCACCTTGAGATATTCGGCGAAGGCGCCGTCCCGATCGATCCCGATGATCGACACGGACTTGCAGACATGCGCGTTTCCCGTGCGGCACATGTAGCAGGTGCCGTCGGCGATGTGGCCTTCGGCGCTCACATAGTCGCCTCGCTTCAGGCTCTTTACATCGGATCCCGCTTTCTCGACGTACCCCGAGAACTCATGACCCTGGACGAGAGGCACTTTGATCCGGGCCTGTGCCCAGGCGTCCCAGTCGTAGATGTGGACGTCGGTCCCGCAGATCGATGCGACCTTCACCCGAATCAGGACTTCCGTCGGGCCGGGCGACGGGATCGGGACCGTTCGAATTTCCGTGCTCTTCGGTGCGGCCTTCGATTTCACCGCAGCTTTCATCGTCGATGCCATCCCGAATTTCCTCCGGACAGGTCGGCTCATGGACCCTGGGTATTTCAACTTTCTATCATTCCCTTCGCTCGGTCTCGAGATCCGGTTTCCTCGCAGCGGTCCTCCCCGTCACCGTTGGATCGGATGCAACTTCGACGTGCGGTAGCCGACGAGGACGAACAGGTACTCGCGCGCTCGAAACTCCTCGTCGAGGCTCGGATCTCCCGTGTCGACCCGGAGCACCGGCGTCGTGACGAGTTTGCTCGGTGTGGCGACGACGGTCACGTTCCGGGTTCCGATGCGCCGGAGCACGGGCGGACTGACCTGAAGATTCCCGCGTCCGAGGATGAAGCCCTGCCCGCCGACGGGGCTCACCACCAGCTGTGCCTTCGGGTATCGGTCGAGGAGGCGGAGGATCGCGGCCTCGTTCACATCCTTCGCGGTCGTCTTCCCTCCGACGACGGCGTCGATCCCGAGCAGGGTCTTCTCGATCCCCAGCGCGGATGCGATCCCCTGAATCGTGGAGCCGGGCCCCAACAGGAAGAGCGTATCCGGGTTCGCTTCGAACAATTCGGAGAAGTGCGTCGTCAACTCCGCGCGGACGGCCTCTTCGCTCAACTCCTCGACCATGAGCTTCCCGGCGGACACGAGCTGCGGTTCGACCAAGGTCTTCGCGGTGGCGAAGAGCCGGACCCGCCATTCTCCCTTGCGATAGGCTTCCTCGTCCAAGTCGAGAATTTCGGCGGTACCCACCCGAAGGTCACCTCGTAAGAAGGCGACGAGGAGGTTGGCAGCCGCCTGCGGGGAAATCGCGAACAACCCGGAGTGCATCTTGACGCCAGCGGGGATTCCGACGATGGGAACGCGGTCCTTCGCGGCCGCGGCCGCATCCCGCGCGGTGCCGTCCCCGCCGCAGAACAGGATCAGTTCGACCCCCGACGCGATGGATTCTTCGACGGTGCTTCGGGTGTCCTCCGAGGTACTCGGTTGTCCCGGGACGTGGATTACGTCGATTCGGTCCGGTGGGACTCCCGCGATCCTGAGCGGGCCCATGCCCATGTCGCCCCCGGCGGTGACCCAGCGGAACGTGAGGTTCGGATCGTCCTTCGTGACACCGACGAGCGCCGCGGCAAACGCACGTGCCCGGTCCGTCGCCGTGGGCTTCGCTCCCGCGGCGAGCGCTTGTTCGGCCACGCCGTCCGTGCCCTTGAGGCCGACGCGACCGCCAAGGCCGGCGATCGGGTTCACGACGAAGCCGACCCTCCTCACGAGGACAAGACGGGGGCCAACGTATTTCGCTCTTGGCGAGACCACCGCGAGATGGGCCACGTACCCGAGGACGGCGAGGGGGAGCATCGGCCAGAGGACCGGGGCGAGGCCGACCGCGGTGGACAGGCCCGCCGCGATCCCGAGTTGAATGATTCGGAGCTCGTTGCGCGTGACCGATTCCAGATCCGTCGGATTCGTTCGGAGATGGATCCAGACCGCGGGCAGCGTGAGTGCGAACCCGAGCAAGAAGGCCGGATGGGTCGTGAGGCCCAGGATACCATACAACAGGGCAGCGACGAAGGCGATGCCGGCGGCATAGCGCTTTGAGTTGGGAAATCCGATGGCGACCACCGTGGTCCGCTTGGGAGGCACCGCGGCCGCGTCCATCGGTGCATCGAGGTAGTGGTGCATCATCAACATCCCCATGCAGACGAGCGCGTGGGCGGACAGCGCCACGATCGGAACGAGGGCGAGGGACCGTGTCTGGATCGCGTACGCGCCGAGTCCGGACAGGAGGACGCCCGGGAAACCTCCGAGCCACTCGCCTGCGAAGGGCCGATAGGCGGTCGCGACGGGAGGAACGGTATAGGCGATGCCGAGCACGTAGCCGGTGAGGATCAAGATCGCAAGCCAAGGAGCTCGTGCGACGACGACCCAGGCCGTGAGGGCCGCGATGGCCGCGCTGGACACCGCGAAGATCAGCCAAAGCCCCCGTTCGTCGAGGAGTCCGAAGTTCCGGACGCGACTGCCGCCCGAGAGGGCGCGCGCCCCATCGACTTGGTCCGTCCCGCTGCGCCAGTCGTAGATCTCATTGATCGCATGGGTCTCCCAACCCTGGATGAGGCCGCCGAGGGCCAGGGCGACCGCGAACCACGTGGGTTCGAATCCTCCGACGCCAACGATTGCGACCGCGGTTCCGAGGATGACGGCCGTGTAGGACCAAAGTAGAACAGGGATCAGGCGGAACTCGAGAAACCAGCCCTTCGCCGTCCGGAGCAAGGCGCCTCCTCCCCTCGCGAGCGCGACCATTTTGACTATTTCGATAGTAATATTAGAACGTTTGTTCATCGGGTGTTCGATGCGTGTCCCGCAACCTACTTTATCGCCAAACGGATGGGGGCGCCACTCCATGGATCGGCGGTTGTGGTACCTCATCGCGGGAACCCGCGGCGGGATCAACCGCGCACGGATTTTGTGGATCCTCCACGACCGGCCGCACAACGCGAACGACCTCGCCACGCAACTCACGTTGGACTACAAGACGGTTCGCCACCACCTCGATGTGCTCCACGAGAACGACTTCGTCATGACCCTCGGGGGCGAGGGCTACGGGATCCTGTACTCGCTCTCTCCGCGACTTCAGGTCCACTTCGAAGACTTCCTGGAGATCTGGAATCGGATCGGCCCTCGGTTGGGGGCAAAATAGATATGGTCTAGGCCGACGTTTCGCAGAGGTAGCATGGCCCTCGGGACGTTGTGGATGATCGACCTCGTCCTCGCAGCGGCGAGCATCGTCGTCTTGGTCGTCCTGCTCTACCTGTATCGCGCCAATTTCCGGACCCTTCGATCGCCCCTCTCCCTCGGGCTGATCGTCTTCGCGGCCCTGTTCCTCCTGGAGAACCTCGCGGCGATGTACTTCTATTTCGCCTGGAACGAAAGCCTGAGCGGCACCGGCTACGCTTCGTCCGTCGCCATGCCGATGCTCCTCCTCAACGCGGTCGAGCTCGTGGCATTCTCCACCTTGCTCCTCGTGTCCTGGCGCTGACGTCCCGTCGTTGCGGTCAAATACCGCTCGCTCCTTTGCCGGACCGGTACCGTGGTCTTGAACTATCGGCCAATGGGGAAGACGGAGCTCGAGGTCTCGGAAATCGGATTCGGCCTCTGGCCCCTCGCGTCGGGCCAGTGGGGTACCTTCTCCGACGAGCAGGCGATGGACCTCCTGCGGAAGGCATACGACGCGGGGATCAACTATTTCGACGTCGCGCCGACCGACGGGAATGGCCGAGGGGAA
>VBMC01000167.1 GCA_005879015.1 Methanobacteriota archaeon | reverse complement strand
GCAACGCCGATCCCGATGAGCCAGGCACCGATGGCGCGCGCGGTCAGGGTCGTCAGGGTCCACGGCCACGATGGCGCGATGATGTCCGGAATCGCAAAGAGGCCCACTCCGAAGGCGAGCATGCCCACTCCTTGGCCCAGGACGAGTGCCCGCATCCAGATCGCCGCAGGGGGCCCGCGAGGCGGATCGCCTCCCGGCGTTCGGATTTGGAGCCATCCGATGAGGAGCATGACCACGGGGACGCCGACATAGATCGCGAGCCAGAACCACGCCGCGCCTTGGGCGCTTGCGACCGAACTGGAGAAATGGAACTTGCCGAAATGAAGGAGCGTCGCGACGAGCGTCAGCGTCGTGAAGAGCCAGATCGCCGGGACGGCGACGCGGGCCTTCGCCCAGATCGTTTGGCGAGCCGCGATCACCTCGACCGGGACCGCGGCCCAGTACGCGGCTCCCAGGAATGCGGCTGTGAGGGGCGGAGTGATTGTCCATGCGAAGTACGTGTCCGTCTGTTCCGTGAAGACAGTGAGTTGCAGGCCCGCGAGGAACACGAGGGTGCTGGCCGCATACAGGAGCCAACGCATCGGCGCGATCACCGGCCGAACGACCGGAGTGTGACCTGGTTGGGACATGAACAGCGCCGCGACGCACACCTCTGCTATCAGGCTTCTTCTCCGGCCACGTCCGGCACAAATTCTGGCCAAGTATGTTCTCAGAGGTCCTTGCGCATCCGGATTTCTCGGACCCCCGGTCCGATCCGTTGGGTCCATTCGTTTTCCTCTTCGCCCGTGACCGTGTACCCGCGAGACTGCCACCAAGAGAACGACTTCCAAGGTGTTCCAGCGGCATTGCGGCTCGTCCCGAGCGTCACCGCACGTTTACCTAGTCGCCGCGCCCGCTCCTCCACGAATCGCACGAGGTGGGTGCCAACCCCCCGGCCTTGGAGCTCTCTCGCGACTTCGATGTTGATCAGCTCGATCTCGACTCCGCGGTCTTCGGTCGTGACAAAGCCGGCGATTTCGTCATCGAGGACCGCGACGAAGAGCTCCTCGCCCCGCACCCGATTCGGCTCCTCCCATACCGCAGAGAGCCATCTGGCATCTGAAAACAGGGATTCAGAGCGGGGGGTGCCGAACCCGACGTCCTCGTCCTCGGCGACCGAGGTGTTCGAGATCCGGACGAGGGCCGGGATGTCCTCCCTCGTCGCCGATCGAACCAGGATTCGAGCCAAGACGTCCGACACGGAACGGCCATAACGTGCGCCGTTTATCTGGATAACCGTGCAAGTCCCGCCTTCGCGGTTTGGGGCACATGGCGCTACGGAAACTCATTTCGTGCGAAGTCAGGTGACAAGAATTTGGACGTCTCGACTCATTGCGCGCTTACTTCGCGCGCGCCGCGGCCGCCTTGGCGGCGAGCGCCGCGAACTCTTCGCGGCCGAAGGCGGTGCCTGAGAGCCCCCAACCGCCCTCGGTGGCCTCGGTCAGGATGACCCAGGTGCGGCTGGCCTGTGTCGGGTCGCCGGAGACCTTGGTCACGATCTCCGTGATCTCTTTGACGAGTTGCTTCTGGCCTCCGCGGTTCAACGCCGCGGGAGGCGTGATGACCTGGACCCGTACGGTGCGGGCGGAGTTGGTTGCAGCGGTGTGAACCGCGTGCGGGTCCATGAGGTGGATGAAAGCAGCGGTGTTGTTCAGGTGGAAGGGGCCGGGGGTGGCCACACCCTCGGCGCGGAGGACCGCCATCGTGAGTTCCTTGCCAAGCAGACCCTCGGTCCCGGCCGGGAACAGGTCCGCCGGCGCATACACGTCAATCATCGGCATGGTAGCGCCCCAAAGGGAGGGTTGGATTTAGGTCTTTGGCTGCGGGACACGTTGGTTCCTCGTTGATGGGACGAAATCGTTTGTCCGCTCGCGAGCCCGATGTCTTCTCCAGCGCATTCGAGGCAGTCCGAACAAATTCCGAAAATTCGACCCAGGTCCGAACTGAATTCGGGCCGCGCGCGGAATTTGGCTTAACCTCGAGGGGATGGACCGGCTGGGATTTGAACCCAGGGCTTCCTGCTTGCAAAGCAGGCGATCTTCCGCTGATCTACCGGCCCGCCCGCGCGTCCTCAGCGTGGCCCCGCGGATGAAACTTTCCGCCTTCGTCGGGGGTGTGTCCTCCCGCGGAAACCGTTCGTCCGTCTCCGACTTCGCGGCGATCGTAGGTAGGTTTTCCTCGAGAAAGACGTTCTCAATTTTCAAAGCCATTCGGACCGAACGGAAGGCCTAATTACCCCCGCCTTTCATCTCTATTCGAGGGGTTGCGAGGTCGAGGAGAATCGCGGCGACGAGCGCCGCCGTGTTGACGTTCTTGCTGTTGGTCACGGTCGTTCCCGCGGTGACCTTCCTTCCCTCCGCCGCGTTCGTCGCGACCGGAGGCGAACACGGTCCACCGACGTCGACCGTTGCGCCGTTGCCGGAATACACGACCTCTCAGGTCGTCACGATTTCGTATACGTCGTTCAAGCAGGGCCAAGGTTCCGGAGGCGACGACGATGATGGCGGGTCCTCACCCGGGTCGAGTCCGGCCGGCGGCAGCCCATCCTCCCCGAGCCAGACCGATGGGGGCAAGACCGGATTCTGGACCGAGTTGTTCTATCGCTCGTCGAACGATTCCGCATGGGCCTTGTACATGCCGCCGTGGAATCAAAATGGGCGTTGGTTCGGAGTCCGGGACCCCCAGCACGAAGGCGCCGTGACCGGACTGATCCCCTTCGACACGTTCTACACCGGAGGGGAGACCCGCTACGGCTTCACGACGGTCGCGGTCCACACGAAGTACGGTCGCGAGGCCCTCGGCGGCGAGAAGGCCCATACGACCGTGGACTCGCATGCCCCGCAGCTCTTCATCGCGACGCCCACCCCCGGGGCATGGACGAACCGCAACGTGCTGCAATGGATCGCCCAGGACGCCTCGTCCGGCGTCGCGAGTGTCGCCGTGAGCCTCGATGGGGCCACGCCGATCGTCTTCCGCACCGCCGAAGGAGAGACCGACCTGTCGCTGCAGGCAGGCGATCATGCCGTCCAGGTCTCGGCGACGGATCGGGCGGGAAACTCCGTCGACGTCACCGTGCCCTTCCACTTCGATCCGAACGCGCCCTCTTTGTCCATCACCGCGCCGGCGCGCAACTCTTACGTGAAGGCGAAGGACGTCACCGTAT
>VBMC01000166.1 GCA_005879015.1 Methanobacteriota archaeon | reverse complement strand
AGCGGCCCCGAAGGGCCACCGTCGGCCGTCCGCGGTCTCCTGGCCGCGCGCGCCATCGTTCCGGGTCTATTTGGACCTGCGCCCCGCCACTCCTCGACCGCCGCCGACCCACAAACGTTAGACTTTTCTGTCGAACCGCCGCTGTGCCGGTGATGGGCGATCACGGAAGAGGTCTCCTGGAATTTTGGGGAATCCGGCTCGTCCTGGTGGCGCTCGTCCTCGGTCTTGTCTGGAAGTTTCTGTATTTCCCTGTTTGGTCGGTCTCCGGGTCCGACATGCGGATTCTGCTCGCTTTCATTGCGGTCGAACCCCTCGAGTTCGTGGTGGCGCGTGTCGGGCCCGCGGCTTGGATCATTGGGGGCGTCGGTGCGTATCTAATCGAGAGTGCACGCGCCAAATTGACCGATGCACTCCGTCGTTCATGGAACCGGGAGCGAATTGCAATCGGATTCGCCGCCGGAGCGGGGGCGACATTCCTGGCTGGCCCGGGCGTGATCGTAGACTTGCCGTTCACCTTGTGGTTCCTCATTCACGCCGCGACCGGCATCACCGTCTTGATCGCACTCGGCCTCTACCTCCTCTGGACTGCCGAGCGTGTGGCCGGGGTATCGTTGAGAAAACTTGGTTCCGTCGCCTTCGCGTTCGCTCTTGTCGCCGCGACACTCGATCTTTTGAGTTTGGGCGCACTCTTCGGAGCGTTTGAGGTTTCCTGGAGCGACCAGCCTCCTCTGACCATCGCGGACTTCCTCCTCGGGGCCGGTTCGCTGACCGTCTGGATCCTGATTTACACCCTGACCATCCGCCGATCCCGGATCGCCACTCCGGCGGTCCCCTCTGGAGCCGGAGCCTAGGGTCTCAACTCGGGGCCGTCAACCGAAGAGTGGTCTTTTCCGGCCGGGACTAACGATTTAAGTCGCTCGGTCATCGCCTCGTCGTGGCCGGCGCCCGTCGGGTCCTCTTCGCGAACTCCCTGTATCATCTCACGAACGACGGCGCGGTCACCGTGATTGCGGGCCAGATTACCTTCCTCCAGATCCAGTTCTCGTTCGGCGCCTTCGAGACCGGCCTCCTCAGCGGCGCCGCGCTCCTCGTGACCGCCATCTTTCAGATGGTCTTCGGCGCGATGTCGGATCGTCGGGACCCGACGCGGTTCCTCCCGCTCGGGATCGTCGTCCTCGGGGTCGGCTCTGCCTTGGTCGCCCTGTCTTCGACCTTCTGGATCCTCCTCCTGCTCGTCTCCCTCTCCCGAATCGGAGCGAGTTTCTATCACCCGGTCGGGATTGCCTGGATCGGCCGCGAGTTCCAGGGGCCGGAGCTCGATCGGTCGATGGGGTTCCAGTCAGCCTTCGGCGACACCGGCGTCATCCTGGGGATGGCGACGACCTCGGTCATCGCGGTGGCGTTCGGGTGGCAAGTCCCGTTCCTCCTTTGGGGAGGCATCAACTTGGGCGCGGTCGCCCTCGGACTCTGGCTCGTCCGGAATCACCGCGCTCCGACTGTGCCGAGAGAACGTCCCAAGCGGGACTACGTCCAGATGATCCGCGATGTCCGACTGTGGCTTTTCCCCCTTGCTCTCGGAGGCGCCGCCTTCTCGATCTTCTCGACCTTTGGCCCCCTGCTCCTCCATCACCGATTTGGCTTCGACGACACCTCGTCCGAGATCGCGATCGCCATCTGGATCCTCGCGGGAGCACTCGTCGCGTTTTTCTTCGGCCGCGTCAGCCGCCGATTCGGCCGTCTCCGAACCTTGACGGCCTGCTACGCCTTCATCGGACTCGCGTCTCTGATTGGCGTTGCATCCGGGAGCACCGCGGTCGTCCTGGGCCTTTTCTGGACGCTCGGTTCCGCCGTGTTCATCACATATCCCGCGCTCTTCTCTTTCGTTTCCGAGGCGAGTCATCGACGGCTCCAAGGGGCAGCGTTCGGACTCATCTTCGGGTTCCAGTTGCTCGGCGGGTCCCTGGGATCCTTCGCTGCTGGGAGCCTCGCCGCATCGTTCCGGACAGTCGGCGATTTCGAATCCACCGGACCTTTCTACTTCCTCGGTTTCCTGGCGCTCGCGGGATTCGGCTACCTTTTCGCCATCCGAAAACGGATTCGCAATTCCCACAGCGTTCCGAGTGGGGGAACCCCCGGAGTCTGAATGCTCACAGCAACGGCTTCGGGACCGAGAGAAACCGCGCGATGATGCCGAGCGCAACCCCCAGGATCGCGGGCAGCACGCTCGCGAGGAGCGAGAATTCCTCGCGGTGGAGATTCACGAGGACGAACAACAGGAGGGTGAAAAAACCGGCTCCCGATCCGATCAGGATGACGACCCTCCCCAGCCGGACGCGATCCTTCCAGATCAGGTAACCGCCGAAGATGACCGCGAAACCGCCCAGGGAGGCGACCCCGATGAAGACGTACGCCAGCACGATCAAGAAGGGTCGGCTCCCGAGGAGGTCTTCCAAGAGCGTGAAGAACCGGTCCACGGAACGCACCCCCGTGTACCCGCTCACGAGGAGCAGGAACCCCGCGACGGCCGCCAGGAGGGCGGCCTGGTCATTGGGGCGCACGAAGTCACCGTGCTTGGAGGATCTTCTGGAGCGCCGACAGGTTCTCGGGGTGGGCCTCGAAGTACTTCCGGACGGGGGCCAGCTCCCGGTTGAGACCCGCGGTGACACCGGCCTTCAGGTCCTTCGGATGGAGCTCTCCGTCGGAGTACGCCTTCGACAAGGCCTCGAAGGACTCGTAGGCGACGTCGCCCCCGAACTTCGGATCGCGTGGGATCATCAGCCTCCCCTGACGTGGGAACAGGACCAGTCGCGCCATCTCGAGGACGGGATTTCCCTTCGCCTCCTTCGCTGGGCAGAAAGCCTTGCCGACCTTCCGCTCCACTTCGGACGCACCGTCGTTCAGCAGGACGCTGGA
>VBMC01000085.1 GCA_005879015.1 Methanobacteriota archaeon | reverse complement strand
GTCCTCCCGTTCTTCCCGGCTGTACGACCGGACGCCCAGGTAGACGACATGCTCGACGCCGATGTGGTCCGCAATCCGACGGGCGCTACACGCGTGCGACCACGGATCGTCCAGGTAGGACTCTCGGAAGTCCAGATGGGCGTCGATCCCGATCACGCCGATGTCCTTCGGGAAGGCACGGACGACCGCGGGCGCAAGGCTGTGCTCCCCGCCGATCACGATCGGAATCT
>VBMC01000086.1 GCA_005879015.1 Methanobacteriota archaeon | reverse complement strand
CTCGGAGAGCCTTCTTGACGGCGGCAATCTTGCTGTCCTCGTTAATTCCAAGGCTCAATGCCTCCAGCCGGCCTCGGAAGAACACCCGCCCTCTAATGACCCGCATGCGCCGCCTCCAACTTCCGGCGCACGACGGGCCCGCGCGGACCGACTTCGGCGAAGACCTCGGCCTGGAACGTGTAGACCCGCGTGGCGGGATCGAGCCACGCGTCCGCGAGCAAGCCCGCTTTCATGCAGGCTTGGGAGAGGAAATCCGCCGCTTCGAAGTGTTCTTCCACCGCGACCTGCGGGAGCAGGATCCCTCGATATGCTCCTTGTGCGATGCTCAGGCCATCCACTCCGATCGTGACGTGAGCCGGCATCTCCTTCGGCTTCTTCACTTCGATGAGTCGCGGCGGTGTGAGGATGCTCACTTCGACGGTGACTCGGTCCCATTCTTCCGGGCGCATCGGCGGGAACCGCGGATCGTCCGTCGCGGCGGCTTCGGCCGCCTTCTCGATCGTCTTCGCCAGGGGGAAGAAGGGTTGCGGATACCCGATGCATCCGCGGAGCTCGCCGTCGGGATGACCGTTCAGCGTCACAAAGGCACCGGCCTTTTCTTGGAACCGAGCGGGCACCTCGAAGGCCCGCATCGGCCGGCTGAGCAGACGGGCTTCGATCGCCGCACATGCGATTTGCACCGCGAGCTCGCCATCCGAGTCGGCATAGCGCATTGCGTCGAGAACCAATGAACGCGCCTTAACATTGTCGGCGCTGTTCTCTTCGTTGCGGCGTGGTGACACAAACCTTTATCGGATTTGACCCCTCATTAGCGCGAACCCCATGCGAGCGCGCATCCCTGTCCTCGAGATCATGACGCACAAGCCGGTCACCATCGCGGCCGGGGCTACGGTCGTCGAAGCCGCGAAGGTGATGCGCGAGAAGAACATCGGGAGCCTCGTCGTCGTCGATCACGGTACCCCGACGGGCATCGTAACGGAACGGGACCTCGTGACCAAAGTGGCCGCCTCGGACTTGCAACCGAGCCGGGTCTTCGTGAAAGACATCATGACATCGCCCGTGGTCGCGGTCCCTCCGCACGAGGAGGTCGCAGAAGCCGCGAAGCTGATGTCCCAGCGCAAGATCCGTCGGCTACCCGTCGTCGAAGAGGGAAAGCTCGTCGGCATGGTGACGGAGAACGACATCATCCGGATCTGGCCGACGCTCATTGAAGTCACCCGGGAATTTGACCGGGCCGGTTTCGAGACGCAATTCGCAAAAGGGATCGAGGGTCACTGCGAAGCCTGCGGCGTGTACTCGACGAACCTGATGTGGGACCGGAACTTGCTCGCGTGTCCGGAGTGCCGTGGCGGCTGATTGCCCTCGGGGACGGATGGCCGAAAATAACCAGCGCGGAACCTTTATAGTCCGTTCCCAGGTTCGTGCGACCCAGTGCCCCGCTCCGTGAAGGTCTCGCAGCAGGAGCTCGACTCGATCCGGAAATTGTACGAGAGCGTGATGTCGTATGCCTGCCACGGACTGTTCTTTCGCGAGGGGATGGTCTTGGCCGAAGACGTGACCCGCAACCTGCCTCTCGGGGAGGATCCGCTCGAGGCCGGGAAGCAGGTGATCCTGGAGCGCGGCTGGGCGGAGGACGTGCTCTTCACGGACACGGGTGCGCGGGTCCGCGGATCGATCGAGGCGATGCCCGGGTCCGACATGGAGACGTGCCACCGGCTGCGCGGCATCCTTTCGAAGCTGCTCGAGGCGAAGACGAAGCATCGGGTGCGCCTCGCCGAGGTGGAGTGCGTGAGCACCGGCTCCCGGGAATGCGTGTTCGAGCGGGAGGCAGGCGCGTGACCGTCCTGCAGGAAATGGTGCACGCGCTTCGCGCCGTGACGAAGGCGGAGGCGGTTGCGATCATCAATCGCGATGGAGCCGTAGTCGCGACGGAACTGCCGAACGGCGTCTCCCAGGAGACCTTCTCGATCATGTGCGCCGCGATTCTCGGCGCCGGCATGACGGCCGCGACGGAACTCCGACATGCGGCCCCTCATCGCATCCTGCTCGAGTCGGAGGACGCGACTTTCCTCATCCAGGAAGTAGGACGTCGCGCGATGCTCGTGCTCGTCGTCCCTCCGGAGCGTCGCCTCTCCGAACTCGACGCGGCGGTGGAACGGTTCACGCAGGCGGCCGCGAAAGATCTCGGCTGATTCCTCCGGGAACTTTATTGAGTCTTCGCTCGTTGGCGTGTGCGGGCCCGTGGTCTAGTGGCTATGACGCGACTCTTACAAAGTCGAGATCGTCGGTTCGATTCCGACCGGGCCCATGGACTGCCGTCCGGGTCCCGGCTAGACGTGACGTCGGAGGACGAAACCGAGGGCGCGACGGTACAGCGGCAGACCGACCGAGCATGCCAAGGTCGAGAGGATCGAGCCGAATCCGAGGGCCACGGTCGGGGGCAGATACCGCATGAAGTACAGCCCGGATCCCGCGATGCCGACGAGCCAGAGTCCCGCGAGCGCAAACAGCGTCGGGCGAAGGACGAGCATTCCGAACAAGAGGGCCGTCAGGATTGCCGCCAGGTAACCGACGCCTTCTGCCGGAAGATGTAGGAAAAGGCCGCCCCAGGCAAGGATGGGACTTTCCATCGCCACGACGAGCAGCAATCCGAACTTCCACTTCCAGCGCATCCGCGGCCTCACTGCCGATAGTCTTCGGGGCGGAATCCCAAATCGACTCGGATGTCACGGAGACGGCCCAGGTGGGTTCCGTCGAGTAGATGGACGGCGGCGTCGTCGACTCGGACGAGCTCCTCGTCGAACAGCGGGCCCAGGAAGCGCGCTCGGATGTCGTTCACGGGCATGCCGCCGCAGAGCTCGTTGAAGGCCGGCACGACGATCGCCTCTTTCGGAAGCTTCGGATAGCGCTTGTGTTTCCGCAGAAACGGGACCCGCATCCAGCACGGGACGATCTGTCGGTGGCCCATCGCATCTCGGAACGCGGCCGCGGGATGGTTGTGTCCCATGACGAGGACCTTCGCCTCCATGACTTTCTTGTACGGCCATGCGTGGCCGTGACAGAAGCCGGTGTCGTCGAGGCGGAATCCGTAGGCGGGCTTGAACCGGACGTTGCGGGGCACGATGTGTTTCAGCATCCCGTCATGGTTCCCCTGCGCGATGTAGATCTCCCGGAAGACGGACGCGAGGTCCCGGAAGAACACGTACACATCCCGCCTCTCGCGGGACGCCATCTTCGGGTCGAGATGCTTCACATCACCAAGGATGATGATGCGGCTCGCACCGCGGCGGGATGCAATCTCGGCGAGTTTCCGTCCCATCACCTCCGCCCGGCTCGGAATGTGGACGCCCTTTTCCCGCAGTTCCTCCTCGAGTCCGATATGGAGGTCAGCGACTACGAGCGCATCGTCCGCCATGAGGACGGGCTCGTCCGGGATTGGTTCGAGGTCCACGGTCGCTCGAAGGGAGGGGTCCGCTTAATAATTGTGCGGACAGGAGATTTCGTCGAGAGTCACAGGAACTTCGCGAGGACCCGTCCGAGTTGGTTCGCGACGTCCACAGAGGTGAGGCCATAACTCTTCTCCTCGAATGCGAGGTCTCCCGCGGCTCCGTTCGTGAACGCCGCGAGCCGCGCCGCGTCGTACGGCGGCATCCCCTTCGCGATGAGCCCCGCGGTCAGGCCGCAAAGGACATCGCCCGTCCCGCCCGCCGTCATCCCTGGGTTCCCGGTGTAGTTGAACTTGAGCCGCGTCCCGTCCGTGACGATGTCCACATGGCCCTTGAGGAGGATCGTGGCTCCGAGGGCCTTCGCCGTTTCCCGGACCGTGTCCGCGCGTTCCTCGAGGGCGTCGGGCAGGGCCTTGCCGCTGAGGAGCTGGAACTCGCGTGAGTGCGGCGTGAGGACCGCCTTCTTGCCGACGAGGCATTTTGGATCCGCGGCGATCGCTTTGATCGCATCCGCGTCCAGGACCATCGGCAGTGGGATGCCCCGTACGGCTTCCCGGATCGCTTCGAGCGTCCCGGAGGCGTCGCCCAGCCCGGGTCCGATGGCGACGGCGTCCACCCGAGTGGTGAGTTCGATGATCTGCCGGAGGTCCTCGCGCAACAGACGATGTCCCACGAGGGGATGCACGATGAACGTCGGTGAGTACGACGCGACGACGGTCGCGGCGGACGCCGGCGTCGCGATGTGGACGAGGTCGATGCCGATGCCAAGAGAACCGAACCCGACGAGCGCGGGCGCCCCCGTGTACGGACCGCCCGCGATGACGAGGAGGCGGCCGTTTTCTCCCTTGTGGCTCGTGGCCCTCGGGACAGGATAGAGCAAAAATTCGCCGGGACCGATCATCGTCGTCACCTTCGAGGGGATACCGATGTCGACGATGCGAACCCGTCCGCCGTCGTCCGACGTCATGCCTTCCTTCACGTCATGGAGGGCGACCGTCACCGTCGGCCGAACCATCGACTCGGTCCCGAAGCCGCTCGGGACGTCGACGCTCAGGATCGGCTTTCCTGATCCATTCACCTGCCGGACGAGGGAGGCAAACGGTTCGCGGAGGCTCCCTTCGGCCCCGATCCCCAGGAGGGCGTCGATGAGAAGGTCCGCTTCGGCGATGGCCTCTTCGCTCCGGTCCAGGCCCGCGAGGATCTGCACGTCCCGCAGTCGCTCGAAGTTCGTCTGAGCCTCCTTCGTGTCGAACTGGTCCGGGGAGCGGGCGAGCAGGACGGTCACGCGCGCCTCCTTCGACAGATGACGGGCGGCGACGAGGCCGTCTCCACCGTTGTTCCCCGTTCCGCACAGGACGAGGACGCGCTTCCCCGCCGCGCCGAATTCCGACCGAGCCACCTCGGCGACCGCCTTCCCCGCTGCCTCCATGAGATCGAGGGTCGAAATGCCGAAGTATTGGGCATTCCGATCGAGGACGCGCATCTCCAGCGGAGAAATCATGGCTCGCGGATTCGGCCCTCGCTAGTTAAACATTGTCCGCGAGGTTAAGAACGGTCGGACGTTTCCCCGGCCCGATGGACCTCGGCCCGCTCCGCCCCTACACCTGGGCGGTCCTCCTGGGCGTGTTCGTCCCCGTGAGCTGGATCCTCGACGTCGTCCTCGGACCCGGAGTCGTCGTGTTCGCGGTCGCCGGGATCGCGATCGTGCCGCTGGCCTGGTTCCTCGGGCTCGCCACGGAAGAATTGGGCAAACATGCGGGTCCCGGGGTCGGTGGACTTCTGAACGCGACCTTCGGGAACGCGACCGAGCTGATCATCGCGTTCTTCGCCCTTGGCAGGGGGCTCACGGAGGTCGTGAAGGCGTCGTTGACGGGATCGATCATCGGGAACGCTCTCCTGGTCCTCGGTCTCAGCATGCTCGCGGGCGGCCTGCGCCACAAGACTCAACTGTTTTCCCGAGAGGCCTCCGGCACGCAGGTCACGATGCTCGTCGTGGCCGTCATCGGACTCGTGATGCCGGCCCTGTATGTGCGATCGACGGTCCTCCCGAGCCAAGTGGCGCTCCGGGAGATGAGTCTGGGGATTGCGGCGATCTTGCTCTTGGCCTACGTCCTCGGCCTTGTGTTCTCCCTGCGGACGCACCGGGACATTTTCAATCCGGTGACGGAGGTCCTCGAGAGGCCTCGTTGGGAACGGCGATTTGCTCTGAGCGTCCTCGTGGTGTCGACCGCGCTCGTCGCGGTCGAGAGCGAGATCTTGGTCGGTTCCCTGGAGACGGCGCGGCAGAGCCTCGGGCTGACGGAACTTTTTGTCGGGGTGATCATCGTGGCGATCGTCGGGAACGCCGCCGAGCATGGGAGCGCGGTCCTGATGGCGGTGCGGAACAAGATGGACCTCAGCGTCGCCGTGGCGACCACCTCCATGACGCAGGTCGCCTTGTTCGTCGCACCGATTCTCGTCTTTGTTTCCTTGACGACGGCGCAACTCATGACGCTCGACTTCGAGATCTTCGAGCTCGCCTCCCTCGCGTTGTCCATCGCCGTGGTCGCCGCCGTCGTCTCCGACGGCCGCAGCAACTGGTACGAAGGAGCCCTCCTCGTCATCGTGTACGCGGTGATCGCCGTCGCGTTCCTATTCCACCCCCCGTGAGACCATGGTATCCCGCAAGACTCTCGCCTACGGACTCACCGCGAACGTCGTCGTGCTCGGGTTTGTGTCTCTCTTCACAGACGTGAGCAGCGAGATGATTCTGCCCATTCTCCCGTTCTTCCTCATACAAGTGCTCTCCGCAAACGCCCTCATCGTCGGACTCGTGGAAGGGGTCGCGGAGAGCGTCGGGACCTTCTCGAAGATCTTTTCCGGTCGTCTGTCCGACTCCGCCGGAAAACGGAAGCGGTTCGTCGCCGCGGGATACGGCCTGTCCACCGCGATGAAGGTCCTCTTCCCCTTCGCTCAAAGTTGGCCCGAGTTTCTCGGGATGCGGATTCTTGAGCGGACCGGAAAGGGGGTGAGGGACGCGCCCCGGGACGCCCTGTTGACCGAGTCGACTCCTCCCGAGACCCGGGGGAAGGCCTTCGGCTTCCATCGCAGCATGGACACCGCCGGGGCCATCGCCGGACCGATCATCACGCTCGGGCTGCTCGCGACGGTCGCGGCCGGTTTGAGCAGGGAAGGCGGGTACCGCCTCATCCTGCTGCTCGCCGCGATCCCGGCGTTGGTGTCCGTCTTGGTCATCCTCTTCGTCCGGGAGCCTTCGCGGACACCGACCCGGAACCAACCGTTGCGCGTCGCCTTCCGAGGGATCCCGAGGCCCCTGTTGGTCTTCCTGGGAATCGCGAGCCTCTTCTCCTTCGCCGACTTTTCCTATGTCTTCCTGCTCCTTCGGGCGGGAAGCCTCTTCGACCCGACAGAAGCGATCCTGCTCTATGTGCTGTACAACGTGGTCTATGCGGCCCACGCATTCCCGGCGGGCATCCTCTCGGATCGTGTCGGCCGGAAGCCCGTCGTCCTGATTGGCTACATCGCGTTCATCGCGATGTCGACGTTGCTCGTCGTGTCGGGCGATCTGCTCGTGTTGGTCGCCGCGTTCATCCTATACGGCCTGAGTTACGGAATGGCGGAAGGTACCCAGCGCGCGCTGGTGGCGGACTTCGCGCCCGCCGAGATTAAGGCGACCGTCCTCGGCGCGTACCACACCAGCATCGGGATCGTCCGGCTCGCTTCCGGCGTGGTCGCGGGCCTCCTGTGGGTCGTGTTCATGCCGCAGGCCACCTTCGCCTTCGGAGCCATCGCGGCCACGGTCGCCACGATCGGCCTGGTCCTTTGGAAACCCCCCGCTAGGTCCTGAGCTTGCGGCCGAGGCGACGCTCCACGTCCTTCACTTTTGCCTCGAGTTGCCCCGAGGCGCCCTTGCGGTCGTCGATTTTCACGATCGTAGAAACGCGCTCGCAATCCTCGGTGACCGCCTTGTGGCATCGAGCAACGAGCTTGAGGATGTCATCGAACTCGCCCTCGACGACGGTCCCCATCGCATTCAAACGATACGGGAGGCCGCTCCGGTCTACGATGTCCAAACAACGTGCGACGTAGGTACCGACGCTAGGACCCTTCCCGATCGGCGTGATACTGAATTCCGCGATCGTCATCACGATTCCCGCTAGGCTCATATGCCGTCGGACATTTGCAACTTGCGTGCCGGTCGACTATGCGCGGCGGGCGCTGGACTACGATGCCGTCCGCGCGGACGACGCGACCGATCGCGGGTTCTGGCTGCGCGGACTCGTCGAGGTGGGGAGAATCCAACCGGGAGAGCGCGTCCTCGACCTGGGTGCGGGCACGGGCCGTTTCGCGTCTCTTCTCCATGCCTCGAATCCCGTGGTGGCCCTCGACTCCTCTCGAGAGATGCTCGCGATCGCGCACGCAAAGGCACCCTTCGCGTGTGTGCGGGCCGATGGACACCGGCTTCCGCTCCGGGCGGATGCAATGGACGTGACGGTCATCGTCATGGTCCTGCAACACCTGCACAACTATGAGCTCGTGCTTCGGGAAGTTGCCCGCGTGTCTCATCGCGTTGTGATCGCGACGACGGACTTGTTCACCCGGACGACCGGCATCATCGAAGAAGCGTTTCCGAGCCTCATGGAGATCGACCGGATCCGATTCCCGCGCACCGAGGCCATCGTCGCGGCTCTGGAGCATTCAGGGTTCGGAAACATCCGGACCGACGTACGTCCCTATGTGCGGACGCTCACGGTGACTCAGCAACTCGACCGCGTCCGCCGGAAATATCTGTCCACGTTCGACCTGCTGCCACCGGGAGAATTCGACGAGGGCGTGCGGTTCCTCGAGCGCGAGCTGCCGCGTCGCTTCGGCGACCGTTTCGAAATGAAGTCGAGCTTCACGTTCCTAAGCGGGACAAGGTAGAGGCCGCGACGGCATTGCATCGCGTGCAGAAGGCCTGGCCCTTGCGGTCCGTGTCCTCTAACTTCTCGGAGAAATGCATGACGCAATCGAGATTGGCGTCGTCATGATAGAGACCGAGGGTGTGACCGAGCTCATGGATGGCTGTCTTCGCAGAGCGTTCCAAGAGTTTCTCGGGTCCATCGCTACCGAACCGGGCGATCGAGATTACCGCGAACCGATCTCGGATCGTGGCGTGGCCGAACACAAAATTCAACCCGTGATCGAACAGGTCGACGTCCGTCACGGCAAGGACGCGGTCACCCTTCTCGGGCGCCATGGCCTTCTCGAACTCGGTCGCGAGGTATTGGACCTCTCCATCCCGATTCCGGCGGACGAAGGAGTCCGGCACCGTCTCAGGCGCGGAGAGGGACACCTCGGCCATGTCGTGCAGTTCTTCGCAAAGATGCTCGAGCACCTTCGGATTGATGCGTCCGAAGGGCTTAATCGTGAGGTTCATCCCTTCACGACCCCGAGGGGGACCATCCGGGCGACGATCTTGGTCAGGCCCGCACCTTCCGCGACTCGGACGACATCTTCCACGTTCTTGTACGCCCCCGGGGCTTCCTCGACGATTCCGGCACGCGATGCCGCCCGCAGATAGATCCCCCGCTTCTCGAGGGATCGGACGACCTCGTTCGCATCGTACGTTCGAGAGGCAGCTTTTCGTGACATCTGGCGGCCTGCGCCGTGGCAGCTCGAACCGAAGGAGCGTTCCATCGCGGTCGGCTGGCCGACGAGGACAAAGGAGCACGTGCCCATGTCCCCCGGGATCAGGACGGGCTGGCCGACGTCTTTGTATTGGGCGGGCGTCTCTGGATGTCCCGCGGGGAACGCCCGGGTCGCGCCCTTGCGGTGCACGACGACCTTCTGGCGCACGCCGTCCACCTGGTGCTCTTCCACCTTTCCAATGTTGTGACAGACGTCGTAGACGATCCCCATGCCGAGGTCATCGGCGGATCGCCGGAGCACATCGGCGAAGGCGTTCCGCACGCCGAACGTGATCAACTGTCGGTTGTTCCACGCGAAGTTCGCGCCGCAACACATGGCCCGCCAATAGTCCTGGCCCTCCTTCGAGCCGATCGGAGCGCAGGCGAGCTGGAGGTCCGGCAGCTCGATCTTCTCGCGTTTCACGACCCGCTCGCACGCCTCGATGTAGTCGCTCGCGATCTGATGCCCGAAGCCGCGAGAACCGGTGTGGACCATGATGCAGACGGTCCCGACCGAGTCGATCCCAAAGGCCTTCGCCGCCCGGGAGTCGTACACCCGGTCGACCTTCTGAATCTCCACGAAGTGATTTCCCGCCCCCAGGCTCCCGACCTGGTCCTTCCCCCGTGCGATGGCCCGGTCCCCGACGCGGGAGAAGTCCGCGTCCGGCAGGTGGCCCTCGGCCTCGATGTGGTCCACATCCTCCGGCCAGGCGTACCCCTTCTCGACCGACCATGCGACTCCGTCCGTGGCGAGCTTCGCCAGGTCCTGCCGAGACACCTTGACAAGGCCTCCTTCCCCCACCCCGCTCGGGACGTTCTTGAAGCAGGCGTCGGTGAGGGCCCGGAGGTGAGGACGCACGTCCGCGTCCGTCAGGCCCGTCCGGATGAGCCGCACGCCGCAATTGATGTCGTACCCGATCCCGCCCGGAGAGATCACTCCCGTATCGTAGTCGAAGGCGGCGACGCCTCCGATCGGGAAACCGTAGCCCCAGTGGATATCCGGCATGGCCATGGCCATCCCCACGATGCCGGGCATGGTCGC
>VBMC01000084.1 GCA_005879015.1 Methanobacteriota archaeon | reverse complement strand
ACCGCATGGGCTTATTTGAGGACGAGCCCGGTCATTGCCAGGTCAGTTTGCGGCGGCCCAAGGCTTCCATGTACATGACTTCCTGGCCGGGCTGGAGCTTGCCCTGCAATTCCTCTGGCACCGGAAGTTCGAACGTCTGGTAGGTCGCGAGGTCCATGAGCTGCGCGACGTTCCCGTGCATCGAAAGGACTTGGGCCTTCCCCTTGTCGATCATCGGAATACGGACCTTGTGGGTGACGGGATG
>VBMC01000083.1 GCA_005879015.1 Methanobacteriota archaeon | reverse complement strand
TCCCTCCCCTCGAGTCGGGGATTCGGTCGCGTTCACGGCGCAGGCCACGGACCCGGACGGCGACACGCTCACGTTCCTCTGGGACTTCGGCGATGGCACGAGCGCTCCCGGCGCGCAAGCCTCGCACGCCTACAGCCTCCCCGGCAAGTTCATCGCGCTCCTGACCGTCAGCGACGGGAAAGGCGGCGAAGCGACGAATGACGCGAACCTGACGCGGGTCACGGTCGCGCCTCGATCCGTGGATGTCGCCCCGCCGAATCCCCTCTGGTGTACGTCGTCGTGCGGGCAAGGTCCCGTGATCGCGGTGATCAATGCGAGCGAGTCGAGCGCTGCGGCCGGCGCGCCGATTGCATTCAACGCGCTCTCTTCGTGGGCGTACGCGTTCACGTGGAACAATTCTCTCAATCACTCGCAAGGTGGAACGTTCACTCGGTCGATCGCGGAAGGGAACGCGACCCTTTTCGATCTCTTCCGCTACATCTGGGGAGACGGGACCGCGAACACGACGGGCACGTCCGACCTCGTCGGGAGGACAAACCACACCTTCGATCGCCCGGGCAACTTCTTCGTCCAGCTCGCCGTGACGTACGCGAACGCGGACCTCAATCCGCCGGCGAAGACCGCGGTTGCGGGGTTCACGGTCCGCGTCGTTCCGTCGGCGATGGCAGCCGCGAGTATGCCTCCCGCACCGTTCGGCGACTCGCCCGCCGCGGTGGCGGCGTCTCGGGTTGAAACGGCGAAAGATTCACCGCGCTAGCGGTCCACCGCCCAAGAGTTCCATCGATGGACGCGGAATTCATCATACAATCAGGACGAACCTATTTATCGGCCTCGGGCCGTCGCACGGGGGATGGCGGACCTCAAGACGATCACGGACACGGTCCACGGGACGATCCGCCTGGAGCCGCTCACCCTCGACCTCCTCGAGACGCTCGAGCTGCAACGCCTGAATTCGATTCGACAGCTCGGGCTGACGTACCTCGTTTTTCCTGGGGCGAACCATTCGCGGGTCGAACACTGCCTCGGTGTCGGGCATGTCGCCGGCGAGATGGCGAAGGCCCTTGAGCTGACGGATGCGGAGAGGAAGCTCGTTCAGGCGGCGGGCCTGCTCCACGATGTCGGGCATGGTCCCTTCTCCCATACGCTGGAACACGTCTTGAGCCGCGAACTCTCAGTCGATCACATGCACCTCACGCAACGGATCATCACGGGACACGACGACAACGTCGCGCCCGAGGATCGGACGGCCTTCCCCGAGGTGTTGCGGATTCACCAAGTCCTCGAGAAACACGGCGTGGATCCCGACGCCGTCGCCGCGCTGATCCGAGGTCCCTCGGAGCGAGGGTCCACCCTCCTCGTGCCCAGTGCCCGAAAGGAGCCGCCGCGATACCTCGCGCAGATCATCCACAGTCCGATGGACGCGGACCAGATCGATTATCTGATGCGGGACGCGCATTACACGGGTGCGCCCCATGGGATGATCGATTTCGCGCGACTCCTGCAAACCCTTCGTCGGCATGAGGGCGAGATCGCGTTGGACCGTAAGGGACTCCCCGCGCTGGAGGGGATGCTCACGGCGCGCGGCCTGATGTATTCGTCCGTGTACTTCCACAAGACGGTCCGCATCGCGGAGCAAATGCTCGCCCGCGCCGTCGAGCGGTCCGCGGCGCCGATGGCGGAGATTCAGAAGATGGTCGACCACGAGCTCCTCGGATGGCTCATGCACCAGGGTCCGCTCCAGCGAGAGATCGCCCTGCGGCTCAAGTACCGCAAGCTGTACAAGCGCGCCATCTCGTACGACCGCGAAGAACTGACGGAAAGTGCACGCGACGCGCTCGCATCGTTCAAGGATGCAGCCGAGCGGCGACGGGTTGAGGACCGAATCGCTCGGCGGGCGGGTCTCAAGCCCGGTCAAGTCATCATCGATGTGCCGTTGCCGGAACTCCTCCTGAGCGAGCCGCGCATCGCGAAGACGGAGGTCCCGATCCTCGATGGCGGTGTCGCCAAGCCGTTCTCGAAGGTGAGCCCTCTAGGCCGCGCACTTCAATTGCGGCAAGTCGTCGATTGGGTTGTGATGGCCGCCTCCCCAGCATCCGGTGTGACGGCGGTTCGCAAAGCCGTGACCTCGACCCTCTTCGCCTGACGATTTGGCCCTCGGTTTCCCGTGTTTGTCAATGCGGCAGACGCTCGTCGGACAACTTTTAAATAGCGTCGGCCGGATACGCGCCCATCTTGCGGGATGGGATGACCTCGCGGGTTCTGCAGGTGGCGCAATGAATTCGATGCTAGAGGATGTGCTCGCCCGGGAAGGGAGTGCTCCAGCGTTTGAGGACAGCCGGGTGGATGCCGAGCTCGAAGAGATGCTCAGCAAGATGCGGACGAACATCAAGATCATCGGCCTCGGTGGCGGCGGGTGCAACACGATCGCCCGCGTCTACGGCGAAGGCATCGTCGGGGCCGAACTGTTCGCGTGCAACACGGACGCGCAGCACCTGCTCCACATCACGTCCCCCAAGAAGGTGCTTCTAGGACGGCGGATCACGAAAGGCCTGGGCGCTGGCGCCTTGCCGCAGATCGGCGAGGAGGCCGCCCGGGAAGCTGAAGAGGAATTGCGGGCTATCGTCCAGGGCGCGGATATCGTCTTCGTGACTTGCGGACTCGGGGGCGGCACCGGCACCGGGAGCTGCGGATACGTGGCGCGCCTGGCGAAGGAGATGGGAGCCCTCACGATCGCGGTCGTCACATTGCCCTTCCGAGGGGAAGGCAAGCTCCGGATGGAGAGCGCGGAGTGGGGCCTCGAGAGGCTGCGCGATGCTGCCGACACGGTGATCACGATCCCGAACGACAAGCTGCTCGATCTCGTCCCGAGGCAGTCGCTGAACCTGGCGTTCAAGTTCGCCGACGAAGTCCTGATGCGGTCCATCAAGGGCCTCACGGAGATCATCACGAAGCCCGGCCTCGTGAACCTCGATTTCAACGACGTGAAGACGATCATGAAGGGCGGCGGGGTCGCCATGATCGGCCTGGGCGAAAGCCAGGCCGTCGGCGACAACCGTGCCGTCGAGGCGATCGAGGAAGCGATCAACTCGCCCCTGCTCGAGGTCGACGTGTCGACGGCCCACGGCGTCTTGATCAACGTTACTGGCGGCAACGACATGACCATCTCGGAGGCGGAACGGGTCGCCGAGGTCGTCCAGTCGAAGGTCTCGCCGACCGCACGCATCATTTGGGGCGCCACCGTGGACCCGTCGCTCGAGCACACATTGCGCGTCATGCTCGTCGCGACCGGCGTAAAGTCCAAACAGATTGTCGGACGTCGCGATCCGTCCGAGGAACGGGCTCGCGTCGGAATCGATGTGATCCGCTAGTCAGTCAACGTCCGATTCCGATGGTCCGTGCGATCCGGACTCTTCCGTCGCCGCTTTGTCAACGGCGTTCTCACAACCCTTATAACCGGCACGCTCTTACGCAGGAAATGAAATTACTCCCCAGCCGGGAGGCTAGTTCCCGGAGGCCGAACCATGGATTCCATCGTCAGGGAAATCGTGACCCGATCGGGCGCCGAAACTCGGGCGCCTGAGTCCCCTACCCAGTCGATCGGGGTCGGCGCCGAAGACGCCGAACTCGAGCGGATCCTCGCGAGCCTCCGGACGAACATCAAAATCGTCGGGATCGGGGGCGGAGGCTGCAACACAATCGACCGCCTTGTCGAATCGGGCATCGTGGGGGCCGAACTGTACGCCGCGAACACGGACGCCCAACATCTACTCATCATCCGATCCCCGCACAAGTTGCTCCTCGGCCGTCGGGTAACCCGAGGCCTCGGTGCCGGCGCCCTTCCCCAGGTCGGCGAGGAGTCCGCTCGGGAGGCGGCGGACGAGCTCCGGTCCGTCGTCCACGGCGCGGACATGGTGTTCATCACCTGCGGCCTCGGCGGAGGCACCGGTACCGGCGGAGCTCCCGTGCTCGCCCAGCTGTCGAAGGAGGCGGGTGCCCTCACGATCGCGATCTGTACCTTCCCGTTCCGGGCCGAGGGGGCGATCCGGGCGGAGAACGCCGAGTACGGCCTGGAGAAACTCCGCAGCTTCGCGGACACGGTCGTTGTGATCCCGAATGACAAACTCCTTGAACTCGTCCCGCGTCTTGCGTTGAACGCGGCTTTCAAGGTGGCGGACGACGTGCTCATGCGAGCAATCAAGGGGATCACCGAGGTCATCACGAAACCCGGCCTGGTGAACCTGGACTTCAACGACATCAAGACGATCATGAAAGGCGGAGGCGTCGCGATGATCGGCCTCGGCGAGTCGGACACGGACAATCGGGCCGAGGAATCGATCGAGGAAGCCATCAACTCGCCCCTGATTGACGTCGACATCAGTGCGGCGACCGGCGCCCTCGTGAACGTCACGGGCGGGAACGACATGAGCGTCTCCGAGGCGGAAAAGGTGGCCGAGATCGTCCAAGGACGGATCGCCCCGAACGCGCGGATTATCTGGGGCGCCGCGGTCGATCCGAGCCTCGAGCATAAGCTGAGGGTCATGCTGATCCTGACCGGGGTCCGCTCGAAGCAGATCTTAGGCCCGGGAGAGCACGTACGCGCCCACGGCGGGGTCGACATCGTCCGGTGAGGAACATGGCCGACATCGTGGACAAGAGCTGGGACGTACAACGTCGGATCGAGGAGCGGATGAAGCGCCTCGGGAAGGGCAAGTACGGCCGGGTCCTGAAGATGGCCCGCAAGCCCACCTCGGACGAATATTCGAAAGTCGTGATGATCACCGGATTAGGGATCGTCGCGATCGGGGCCTTGGGCTTCGTGATCTATCTCATCATGCGCTACGGACCCGACGTCTTCCGCGGACTCTTCGGCATGCTGGGGACCTGATTCGATGGGACTGCTCGACGACTTCTCGAAGCGCGAGGCAAGGGCCGAGGCCCGGCCCGAGCCGCCGGTGGTCGGTCATTACGGGGTGAAGCTCGACCTGACCGAGGAGAAGGTCACCCTCACCGCCGGCCAGACGAAGGAGTATCCCGTGGTCGTGACGAATACGGGGACCGAAGACGACACGGTCCGACTGAAGATCGACTTGGTCTACAACGCGGACCTGCCGGACCCGCCGGAATGGACGGTGAAGCTGTTCGGCGTCGAAGATAAGGTCTGGGACGTCACCTTCACGAAGGTCACAGAGAAGGAGTTCATGCTGATTGCGGATGGCCAACGCGAGATTACTCTCTCGGTCACGTGCCCGAAGGGCGCTCGCTACGGCGACCGCCTGAACGTCGTGGTGAACGCGATCTCCAAAGGGGACCCGGGAGCCTTCGACGCGAAGACGCTCAGCTTCAGCGCGCGCCAGGCGATCTTGGCGGTGAAGTCCTCGATCGGACACGAGCGTGCCGTGGCGGATGCGATCTACGCACGGGCCAAGGCGAAAGACGTGGGCGTGTTCTCGATCCTGGTGCCCGCGAACTTCCGCGGGTACGTCTACGTCGAGAGCATGAATCCGGACCGGCTCGAAGAGATCGTTCGGGGCCTGCGACGCGCCCGAGGCGTCGTGAAAGGCGAAGGCGAGTCGACGGGAATTTCGTTCAACGAGATTGAGGCCTACCTGACGCCGAAACCGATCGTGAGCGGGATCATGGAAGGCGATATCGTCGAACTCGTCGCAGGACCGTTCAAGGGCGAGAAGGCCCGCGTCATGAAGATTGACGAGACGAAGGAAGAGATCACGGTCGAACTGTTCGAAGCGATGGTGCGCATTCCCGTGACCGTTCGCGGCGACAGCGTTCGGGTCCTCCAGAAAGAAGAGGACAAGTGAGCCCCGCGCGTTCGACGGATGGACCCGGGTTTCGAGGAAACCGATACAAACCGACGGCCATCGACGAAACGTTTATGCCGGAACGCCGGCTGAGGCCGGCCGACCGAGGTTCCGTTCCATGGTCGAGAAGCTACAAGTTCTTGTCGACGGCGGCAAGGCGACGCCCGGACCCCCGTTAGGCCCTGCCCTCGGACCTCTCGGAGTGAACATCGTGGAGATCCTCAAGGCGATCAACGAGAAGACGAAATCCTTTGAGGGGATGAAGGTCCCCGTCACCCTCCTCGTCGACCCCAAGACGAAGGGCTTCTCGATCGAGGTCGGCACCCCGCCAACCTCTGCCTTGATTGTCAAGGAACTGAAGGTCGAAAAGGGTTCTGGAGACGCGGGCAAAACCCGGGTCGGCAACCTATCCTTGAATCAAGCGATCAAGGTCGCGAACATGAAGGCGGACGCCATGCTCGCGAAAACCCTGAGAGCCCGCGTCCTCGAGGTCGTCGGGACCTGTGTCTCAATGGGCGTCACCGTAGATGGAAAGTCCGCGAAGGACGCCTCGAAGGAGATTCAGGCGGGCAAATACGACAAGCAGCTGGCCGGTTGATCGATCATTCGAATTGCCTGGATCGGGGGAGCGCCCTTCGCCCGCGGGGCTCAGACAAGTCGAGGAGCATCGCCTCGAGCTGTACGCGGACGAAATCCATGTCCCCGACCCATAGCCCCTGAAGTTTGTCGGAAACGAACTCACCATCCCGATAAAAGGAATTCAAGATGAAGACTTCCTCGTCGCTCGGGAAGACGTAGGTGTGGGCCAACCGGGTTTTCGGGAGCGGTCGCGGAGGAAAGTGAAACTGGACGCGAACGTTGCGACTGAGGAGGCCGCCGATTTCCGCGAGATCCGGCCGGTTTGTTTCGCTGAGCACGACACGGACGCGCCGTCGGGATCGTCCGAGGGCGTCGAACAAGAGCCTAAGGATTTCTGGAGCGACGGGAAACGGACTCACGCAGAGGATTTGGCTGTTGCTCGAGAGGACCACCTCTCGCAACTTCCGACCAATCGGCTCGGCCCCTTTGTAAATCCACAGGTCCGTATCCGCGTCCCGACCCTTCGGCGGAGGTGCTTCCTTCAGTTCCGCAATGACCTCGGCGGCCGCGAGCAGGTCGTCATGCCTCGACTGCCGCGCCTCTTCCGCGACGATGCGCGGGGCTCTCGCCCGGTATCGGTTCGGCCGCTCCCGAGAGATGTCAATCCATCCCTTGGACTGGAGAGATTGCAGGATGCGATACACGGCCGGGTATTGCACCCCCAGCAACTGACTCACCTGCTGCGCGCTCGAAGCCCCGCTCCGCTGCAGGTTCAAGTAGGCGGCCGCTTCCTTCCCGGTTAGCCCTAGAGTTTCGAGGGCCCTTACCGCGTCCTCCTCCCGCATGGTTGTGGCCAATGGCTTTCCCTACAAAAGCATTGCGTGGTTATCAGTCTAGGGATGATAATAGGCAACAAGATTCTGGAATCTCGCATGACAGGGAGGGACCGATGGAATTGCTGACACGCCTGCCGCCGCGCCGCTTATCTACCGTGTACCGGTTCTGTCGGATGAGGCGGCTTCGATGAGACGGATTTCGTTCCAAGACGGCGTCACGTACACGTTCGGACCCGATCTGACTCCGATCGCAACGGTCCGATCGGGAGAGACCGTGGAGTTCGTGTGTCAGGATGCGTGTGGGGGTCAGATTCGGACGGAGAACGACACGCTTGATCAACTGGACATGGACCGAGTCAACGGGGCCACCGGACCTGTCCGGGTGGTCGGATCCCGTCCGGGGGATGTCATTCGGGTCCAGATTCGGGGTATCCGTGTGGCCGAGTGGGGTTTCCAGTCGATCGTCTCCGGTCACGGTGTCTTGGGCGACGAGGTCGACCGACCGCGGACCAAGGTGATCCCGATCGAGGATGGCATCGCGGTCTTTTCGAAGCGAATTCGACTCCCGGTGCGACCGCACGTTGGGACGATTGGGGTGGCGCCCGCGGCGAAGGAGTGGACGACCTTCTACCCGGGGGATCACGGCGGGAACCTGGATACGAAGGAGATCTCGAAGGGAAACTCCGTGTATCTTCCCGTATTCCAACCGGGCGCCCAACTTGCGATGGGAGACATCCACGCCCTGATGTCCGATGGCGAGGTTTGCGTGACGGGAATTGAAATCACCGGGACCATTCGCGCGAAGGTCGATGTCCTCCGCGGACTCCGAATGAATCGACCGCTCGTCGAGACGTCCGACTCGTGGATGGCGCTGGCGAGCGCTCCGACCTTGGACGAGGCGGCCAAACTCGCGACGCACGACGGGGTCCAGTTACTCGCGCGCGGCGCGGATCTCCCTTGGCACGAGGCGTACATGCTTGCTAGCATCGCGTGCGACCTCCGGATTAGCCAAGACGTTGATCCCTGGCGGACGGCCAAGCTCGTCGTTCCGAAATCCTTGATGCGGCGCCTTCCTTGGAGTTGACTCATGCCACGAACATCGTGCCGCGACGATTCCGGATTGCCTCTATCGGACTGAAAGGCGAAACGACGCGCGGCGAGCGCCGCCTCTGATTCGGCCCCAGAAACCTTATTAAGCCCACGCCCTTTCGTCGCCTTCCCTTTGCAGGAGGCTGGATTGGCCGAGGGTACTGCAGGTGGCGATGTTCCGTGGCGGACAAGCATTCGGTCGAGACCATCCGGAAGCTCCTGGAGGCAGCAAAGCCTCGGCAGTTCAAGGAGTCCGTCGAGCTCGCCGTGAACCTGCGAGACATCGACTTGTCGGTCCCGAAGAACAGGGTGGACGAGGAAGTAGTCCTGCCGAAGGGACGTGGCAAACCGATTCGCATCTGCGTGTTCGCTTCCGGCGAGCTTGCCCTGAAGGCGAGAAACGTCGCGGATTTGGTCATCCAACCGCAGGAGATCGAGGAATACGCGACCGACAAGAGAAAGGCTCGCGCCCTCGCGCAATCGTGCGACTTCTTCATCGCCGAGGCGCCGTTGATGCCCGTGATCGGGAAGCGACTCGGTGTCGTCCTGGGACCTCGGGGGAAGATGCCGCGACCGGTGCCGCCCACGGCAGACCCGACGAACCTGATCACCGCGATGCGGAACACGGTCCGCGTTCGGAGTCGGGACAAGCGGACGTTCCATGCCGCGATTGGCACGCGGGACATGCCTCCCGAGGATCTCGCGGAGAACTTGGACGCTCTGATGCGGCGGGTCGTGGGAAAGCTCGAGCGGGGACGCTTCAACATCCAATCGGCCTACGTGAAAACGACGATGGGTCCCGCGGTGAAGTACCTCTAAGGTGATCTCGATGGCCCACGTCGCTCCGGTCAAGAAACGGCTCGTGGAGGATCTTGCCTCTCGATGCGCCAAGGCGCAGGTAGTCGGGATCGTGAACATCCACGGGATCCCCGCGCCGCAGTTCCAGGCGATCCGCAAGAAACTCTGGGGCCGCGCGACGATTACGGTCGCAAAGAACAATCTGCTCCGGCTCGCGCTGGAACAGGCGAACGCAAAGAAACCGGATCTCGTGAAATTGGGGGAGACGATCGACGGGCAGACCGCGGTCGTGACCGCCGACATCAATCCGTTCCGTCTGTTCAAGGAACTCGAGGCGACGAAGACGCGGGCCCCCGCCCGAGGAGGTGAAGCCGCTCCCGAGGACCTCTGGGTCCGGGCGGGCGAGACGCCTTTCAAACCCGGTCCCGTCGTCGGGGAGCTCCAGAAGGCCGGCATCCCCGCCGCGATCGAGCGCGGGAAGGTCGTCATCCGTCAGGACAAACTCATGGTGAAGGCCGGGCAGCGAATTCCGAGGGACGTCGCTCAACAGCTCGCAAGGCTCGAGATTTTCCCCCTCGTGGTGGGCCTGGACCTGCGCGGTGCATACGAGGCGGGGACGGTCTTCCAGCGCGATGCGCTCGCCATCGACGATGTGGTCGTCCGGGGCCAGATTGCCCAGGCGGGCATGGAAGCCCTCGCCCTCGCGCTCGCGGCGGCCTACCCGACCAAGGGGACGATTCGCCAGCTCCTCGCGAAAGCTCATTCGGAGGCCATCAGTCTCGCGGTCGAATCGGAGTTCCCGACGAAGGAAACGGTCAAGCTCCTGTTGGCCAAGGCCCAGGCCCAGATGCTCGCCCTCGCGGCCCGGGCACCCGGTGCGGCCGATGAGGAGCTCCGCTCACAAATTGGATGATGATCGAACAAGGAGGTGAACACGGATGGAATACATCTATGGCGCGCTGGTCCTGCACGCGGCCGGCAAGCCGGTGAACGAGGACAATCTGAAGAAAGTCCTGACCGCCGCCGGCGTGAAGGTCGATGAGACCCGCGTGAAGGCCCTCGCGGCCGCGCTGGAAGGCGTGAACATCGACGAGGCCCTGAAGGCCGCCGTCGCGTTGCCCGCCGCCGCCCCCGCGGCCGCGCCCGCCGCCGAAAAGAAGGAAGAGAAGAAGAAAGAGGAGAAGAAGGAAGAAGAGAAAGTCTCCGAAGAAGAGGCGGCAGCGGGACTCGGTGCGCTCTTCGGTTGAACCGGAGCCCCCGTCCCCCCTTCACGTCAGGCCGAGCGTCAGCGAGAGAGCCCTCAGGGCCCTCCCTTTTTCGCTGCCGCCTGTGCCTTCTTGCTCCGCTCTTTCGCCGTGTAGCCGGTCGCCCTCTCGAGAAACGTGTTGAAGGCTTTGATGGTCTCCGTCGCCACATGGTCCGGTGCACCCGGCTTCATGGTCGTATCGACGAACAGCTTCTTGCCGTCCGTCCATGCGATCATCTTCTCGATTGCCCCGAACGACACGATGACGCGGCTCCCCTCCGTGCCGGCTTCCCCGAATGTCTCCACGCCAATCTGTCGGAGCCCATCGCCCTCGAGGGTTTTCGCGATTCCCCGTTTCAGCTCGTAGTCGCGCATCGTGATTCGATTCCGGAACTTCGCGGTTCCTATGAACGTTACGTCTCCAGAATCGCGATCGGGTCCGCCGGGGTCAACATGAACTCTTGGGCATCAGAGTACGCGCGCCAAACGTCCTTGCATTCGCAGGCGAGATCGTCGAACTCGTGTCGAAGGCCGAGGGAGAATTCCTCGATGGCGTTCACCACCTTGCGGTCGCACGATCCGCAGTTGTGGGCCCCCCGCACCATGCCCCCGGCCGTCGGATGGGACTTCAGGTGGGCGTTGAGATCCCTCGTCCTCTCCAGGACCTCGACGACGGACCACAACCAGGGCGGTCGGTACTCCCCGCGG
>VBMC01000165.1 GCA_005879015.1 Methanobacteriota archaeon | reverse complement strand
CCCCGTATACGAGCAGCGCCCTCCCGCTGAGTTCCTCGTAGGCGATATCGAAGCGATAGTCGGCGACGCTTGGAGCGCTCGACCAAACTTGCCCCAGGTTGTTCGTCACGGTGCACGTCGGAGTGCACACGTACGCATCGAGCCAGCCGTCATCACTCACCGTCACGACGATCCGTTCGTCGCTGGCGATCGGGGAGTACGCCATCCGCACATTACGAAGGGGACTGCCGGCCGTCGATTCCTCGATTTCCGGCGCGCTCCACGAGGTGCCGTCCCATGTCCGACTCTTCGGGCTGTTGACCGTGTTCGTTCCGGTGTTCGATCGATACGAAATCCACGCTTCTTCGCCAAACGCCTTCGATTGGCTCCAAGCGATGTGGGGATTGTTACTCGAATCTGTGGAAACGGTCGGCATGTATCCGGGGTTGGAGTCATCGACATTCGTGACGGCCTGCCAGTTCGCGCCATTCGCCAGCTGGCTTTCGGTTGGATAGGGGATCGTCGTCTTCGTGTACCGGACGAGATTGATCGTACTCTGGTCACCGGAGCCAGAAGCGGAGACCCACACGACGTGAAGGAATCCTCCGGAGTCGATCGCAATCGATGGCTCTGCCGAATCGCGCGCCAGGACGAGAGGACTGTCTCCGGATCGCCCCGACGCGAGGACAATCTGTCCGCTCCAAGTGGATCCGCTCGTGTCGCGGCTCCGCATCAGAACGATGCGGTCCCAGACGCTTTCCGAAGAAATGGTGACGTAGTCAAGGTACAGGTCGGACTGAGTGGCGTCGCCGATTTCCGTCGCCCCGATGAATCGAACGGCGGGAGCGCCCGAGTTAAACTCCGCGGTCGTCAAGGTGTAGGCCTGCGCCGCGTTGTCATCCGCGGTCTTCGTAATCGTGATGCGCGTCGTCCAGGTGGAAGGGGGGGTGAGCACCTGCACGAGGAAATCTTCGCCGACGGTGTGGTAGGCTTCGACCTTCAGGGCGTAAGAGGGACTACCGGAGGCAACACCGGACCAATCGTATCGCACTTCCATCTGGTAGTTCGTGAGTTGCTTCAATTCGGCAGCGATCCCGAGCCAAGCGGAACTCGTGGACCAAGATGCGGAGGCCGTCGTCTCGAATGCGTCCGAGCGCCACTGAGACTCCACACCCGTGCCGGGGTTGTTGTGATTGCCATCATCGGCCTCCGCCCAGTTTGCACGGGGGTTCGTGCCCTCCTGCGCCGCGTGGAACCATCCGGATACCGGTCGGTTCGCCGAGTTTCCCGGTGACGCGAGGGTGATGGAACCGGACCCTGCGGTGCCCGAACCCGTCGGGGACTGAACGAAGGCGGCGGCGACGCCCCCCGATAAATCAACGTTTGTCACATGGAAGAAAGTCGCCTCGCATCCGCTCTGACTCTGTCCCGCAAAATCGACGGTCGTAGCCCCCGTGGCCGAGCCCGCCGAGTTTGCGGCGAATAGCGTAAGCCGGTTGACGCCAACGTTGATAGTCTTAATCGCGGCCCAGGCGACGCTGTTGCCGCTCACCGTGGGTTGGTTGGGTGTGCCGGAGCCGACTTCATCCCCCACGAAGAGCACAAGCAACCCTGAGGCCGGAGGCGTCCATGACCCCGTAGCAAAGGAGTTCGTGTTGGCGGTACTCCAGAAATCTGGAGTCGCAGACGACCCGTCATTAACGAAAGCGATCGGTGGATTGGCTTCCGTGTAATCGACGTACACATTGTTCGAAGACAGGATATCCGTCGGGAACGTCCCTGAGGAACGACTCCCCGTGGTAATTGTCTCCGTTGCTGGTGCCGACGTCGCCGTCGCCTCTACGAACTGGTCGTAGAAGGCGGTGTACCAACAGCCCGCCGAGTTCGCAGCATCGCACGGATTCGCACCGGCCGCGGTCCCCGCGCGAACGACTTTGCGTTGCTGGTTGTAGACCGTCGTCGCCGTGTTGGAATTTGGATCGATCAGGGTCGCCGTCGGCTGCGGACCGGTCTGCTGCCAGGGCACCGTGAGCGGAGAATTCGCCGACGAGACTCGGAACGAAGACGTCAGGGCGGCGAAAGCCCGGACGACCGTCGTCGCATCGACAGACTCCCAGAAGTCGCCCGACTCGACGTACAACTTCGAGGCATTCAGCGGGACGGAGAGCTCCATAGCGTGGTAACCCAGAGCGACCGTCACCGGGGCTATGGGAGTCCAGGCCCACTGTCCAGGAAAGGAACCCGTGAAGGCGAGCAGGGCGGCCTGCGTGACCGTGCCGTCCTTTCCGCGAAGCTCGACGAGCCGATCCGCGCCGATGCCCCCGATCGAATACCCGCTGAACGTGCTGTTGTCGATGTCGAGGAAGATCCGGATTGCATCGTCTCCTAGGACGGGCGGTCGATTGTCCGGACCGATATACACACTCACCGAACGTCCGGCGTAGGGGGCCGGGTAGGTGCTCGGAATTGTGGTGTTGAGCCAGTAGTCGGTGCCTCCGGGGAACCCGTAGTCCGTGATGCCGTCTCCGTCGTAGTCCGCATTCGTCTGTGCGTCGGGGATTCCGTCGTTGTTGAAGTCCAATGGCATCGAGTCGACGACGTCCGGAACCGTGTCCCGGTCCGTGTCGGCTGGGCCCGACGTGTTCTGGAGCGGCACGGGCTGAGGCGTCTCCGGGACGGGTGTGCCTCGAAGGATCCGACCCAAGACGTCGGTGTAGAGGAATGTAGACGTCCCCCCGTGCTGAGCACCGTATCGAGCGACGTCAATGTCCGGATTCGGACGCGGGGCCACGTCGTTTGATCCGTCCGCGGAGAGGGCGGTCCATTCGTCGAAGGCGCCGTCGACCTGAGGCGCCGAAGGAACGACTCCGAGATAGCCGACGATGCGCGCCCCCGCGTTCTCCCGCACCGCCACGACAGCCGCGCCGAGGCCAAACGGATGCGTCGACGGAAGGCGGATGCCGAACGTATCTCCGCTGCTCCCGCTG
>VBMC01000202.1 GCA_005879015.1 Methanobacteriota archaeon | reverse complement strand
ACTCAGGCCTTCCAAGCCTGCGACGCGGGTTCGACTCCCGCCCGGCGCACCTTCAAACGCCTCTGTGGAAGGCGGTTCGGCAGCGGCTCTAGTCCTGACCAGCTAGAATATCCCTGGGCGGCGCGACAAGCAGGGAGACTCGCTTCAATCTTTCAGCGAACACTTGCTCAAACCGCTCCGCTTCCCGGATGGCCTTTGATTTCCTCAGAGCGATGATCTCGCTCTGCCAACGACCAGCTAAAAAAGAAGGTGGACCGGCGGAGTTCCGGAGACAACCGTCTCCGCCGATCTTGTGGGATGGATCGGTTGATCGTTAGCCATCGTCATCGGACACGTCGAACTCGAGCGAGCATCCGTACGATGCATATACGTCCTGCCAGCTGTGGTCTTCTCCTGCGGTCATTTCGCTCCCCGCAGCCATCATTACCGCGCTTTGCACAAATGTCCGAAGGGGACGGGGGTATAAAGCGCGAAAGGGGGGAGAGGTGTGCGAAAGTATTCACCTGGAGCGAAACGCGACCGTCATCGGGTCGTCAGCCACTCGAAGGCGTGGTTCGCAATGAGGGCCGCGCCGACCCCGAGCGCCAGGAAGGCGATCCCGGTCTCTCCCATCCCCGCCGGCACGACGGCGACGAGGAAGGAGCCGAGGAGGACGGCGATCAGCCGCCGTGGCGGGACCGTCTCTACGAAGATGACGAGAAACCCGAGCGCAAGGAGGAAGACGACGACTCCGTACAGGCCGGCCGTCGCCAGGTCCGGGAGGGCCGCCATCTCGCGGCCGATGGCAACCTCGCCCATAATCCTATGGCGGGCGCTCTAACACATGGCGAACGTGGACGGCCTCGCCCCGTCGGAGATCCTTCATCTCCCGCCATCCGAGCCGAGCCGTCCCGACGGCACGAACTTCGCCCTCGTGCCGCACCACGACCTCGTCGCCCGGCCGGATTTCGCGCGCCGCGTCTCGGACACCGACCGCGAAGATGTTGCCCACCGGGAGGAAATCCTCGATCTCGACCCAGTAGGCGTCCTTCTTGGAAAGGACTTCGCCCCCCGCCATTGTCAGGGAGAGCATCCCGCGCGCGGTGTGCATCGCGAGCTGCTGTCCTCCTCGGAGAACCCGCACATCGGGAAAACGACCTCGGAACGTCGCGCCTTCGACGAGGCTCAGTCCGGCATCGCCGAACTGGAAGCGGGCGAGATTCGACATCTCCTCCGCAAAGCGGCCACCTTTCGCCACGGGCCGGACGGAACTCGCCACCTGATCCAACGTGCGGGTCAACGCGACGAGCGAGTCCTCCGAGGTCGGATGGTCCTTCGCGCTGAAGATGGCTTCAGGCAGGGCCTCGTGCACGATCGGTGCTTCCGCCCCGAGGTGCGCGACCACTGCGTCGTATCGGTTCGCTGCTAAGAAGGCCGATAGGTCTTCGATCACGATGGCGGCCTCGTCGCGGCTCCAGTCCCCCGTGACGGGGATGTCATAATCCCGCGCGGGGTGGAAGCGTTCCAACTCCCGCGGGATGAGTCCCAAGGGAGAGGTGACGATGACCTCGTGGACGACGGAGGGGTTCGCGCTCGCGAGAATCGCATCCCGGAACCGACGGTGGCTGCGGCTCGTCGAGTAGGGCTTGCGCGCGGAACAGGGGAGGAGGAGCAGGACCCGTGCGGACGGCGGCTTCCGATACCGTTCACGGATTCGACGGCGGAAGCGGACGATCTCCGGCCGATGGAGGGATTCGTGGGAGTACGCGAGCATCGCTCCACCCGCCACGGCCGTGTACGGTTCCACCCAATCGTACTCGCGAAGGTCTAGATGGCGGACCACCGCCGTGTTCCACGGAGCGTTCGCGAGTCGGCGTTCGACGAGCTCCCGGAGCCGGCCGTGCGAGAGGTGGTTCCGGACGAGCAGGACCTCGCGGTGGAGGGCGTGATCGTTGTGGGCCTGCAGGTCTCCCCCGGTCGTGCACGCGGGACATCCGCAGGCCGCCCGGTCCGCTTCCGACACCGGGACCGCTCCATCGGAGGTGTGGAAGAGGCCTCGGGCGCTGTCGAGCATCATCCGACTCGAGTCGACCACGTCGATGCCGGCGTACGCGAGGATGGAGACGTTCGAAGGGGTCGCGAGTCCCGTCACGGCGGCGACCTTCGCGGGGCCGAGAGACTCTCGCAGTCGTCGCATCGCGGCCACGAGCTCGCGGGGGGACCGCTCGAACTCCGGGCCGTTCGCAAGGAACACGGCGTCGGCGCCGGTGGCCTTGGCGAGGTCGGATTCCCCGACGAGGATCGACAACTCTCCCGCGACTCCGTCCTCGGGAATCTCGAGGTCGGCCATGGAGAGTGGCATCCCTTTCACCGGCGGTAGATCGTCTGCGTGGTTCCCGCTCCGCGGGGCAAAGAAGCTGCCGCTCACGCGGACCTGGAACCGCGGATCCTCGCTCCGCTCCGAGACGAACAGGGCCTCGGCGTAGGTCGGCGCCGGGCGGGATGACCGATGCAGGAACAGGACGAGCGGGGTGGGAAGAGTCTGACCGGACCGAGTCCACGTTCCTCGCCGGCCTAAGCCCCCGCGGGCTTCGATCTCGAACATCGGGAGCGAAGCGGATGTCCCGGGCGACTAAAAAGCTCCCTACTCGACGCCCACCGTGTTCCGTTCGATGTAGGCGAGCTCCTTCGATTCGAAGGCGCGTTCGTCCACGCTGAGGATCAGGGCGGCCCGTCGGAGAGCAATCTGCTCGTTCACGTACTCCAAGAAGTGCAGGATCCGCGCGAAATCGTTGTTGAT
>VBMC01000201.1 GCA_005879015.1 Methanobacteriota archaeon | reverse complement strand
CCCGATTGTGGATCCACTCTTTCCAGGTCTGCCGAGCCGCCTCGTACGCCAACTCGCGGGGGACCTCTTTTCCCAAAGCCTGCCGCACCTGCTCCACGACTTGCTCCGGATGCATGTACGGGATCAAGATGAAACCGATCTTGCGCCCCTCCACCTCACGGATCTCGACCTTGGGGCTGCGGAACACCTTGACGTGCGCGTACCCGCGGTAGTCGTCGAGCGACGTGGACCGCGCGGTCCTTCGGGGCTCATCGTGGTTCCCCGCAAGGATCCACACCTCGATGCCGGCGGCGCCGAGCGGTTCGATCACGTCCTTTCGAACCATCTCCCGGAACACGGGTGCTACGTGCGCCCGGTCGAACAGATCCCCGAGGATGCAGAACAACGACGCCTGGTGTTCGATCGCCCACTGCGCGGCCTTCGCGAAGTTCCCATGGAGGTCCAGCGCCCGTTCCGAGATGCCGGTCTCCGGATCGATCCGGAAATCGAAGTTCAAGCCCTCGTGGACGTCGCCCACGCAGACGATTTCGTGCATCCTGGTCTGCGCAAGGACCCCGTTCTACTTATAATGTCTACGAGACGGTCGGCGAAAGTATCGAACGATTACGGGACTCTCGCGGCACCGGAGTGGCCATGGACCACTACCCCAAGCCCGCGGGTCGAGTCAATCCGAATAAAGCGACAATCGTGGCGACCGATCCGGCGAGCCCGATCGCGAGTCGGAGGCCGGCCGCGATCTGAAGGATTGGGATCAGAGACGAGTAGGGCGCCCCTGACAAAAGGATGGAGAAGATCCTGAACTCGACCAATCGGATCACGGCGCCCGCAATTCCCGTTGCGAGGAGGACGATCGCTGCCGTGGAAGTCCACGGCTTCGTTTCGGGCCGAATCTGCGCGACGTAGAAGAAGACGAAAAACAGACCGATGCCCCAGAGAGCCAGGGCCGAAGCTTCGGCGACCGCTTCGAGGCCTTGGCGAAGGAGGAGGTCGTTGATCGTTTGTGACGGCCCGTTGGGGACCTGGTATCCGATTGCAAATCCAATCGCCTCGAGGCCGATTCCAAGGAAGGCGAGCAGGATGCCGACAAAGATCCGCGCGTGCGGACGACTTGCCGCAAGAGACGGTCCCGCGGTCGCAGGGCCAACGAGATCGCCGGGGTGATTCGGCTGCGTGGGATCTCCCCTCCGATCGTTCATCGGATGAAGACGTCGAGGTAGAGCTTCTTTCCGAACAGGTATCCGCCCGCGAAGATCAGGACCGCCAGCGGCACGATCACGTGGAGGTCGGCCCACATCCCGGTGATCCCGAACGCGATGGCGAGGATACGAGCGCCGACGTGGTGGGGCGAGAAGACGCTCAGGCTCTGAGCAATATTTCGGATGGCTTCGAAGTCCGCGATCGTGGAGCCGCGGCCGGACGGCCTCATGAGGAAGGCGACCTGGGTCCCGAGGAAGGTCAGCCCGCTCTCCGTCATCAGGATCGAGAGCAGGAGGAAGATTGCCCCGAGGGCCGTGGGGGAGATGACCATCCGGCCGGCCACGTGGGCGATGGCCTGGGCCAGGAATACGCCCGCGGCCAGGGCAAGAAAGCTCATCACGAGGGCGGTCACATGGATCGCGAGGAAGTCTCCAAGGGGGAAGTATCCCACGAGGAAGAAGCCCCCGAACACCCCGACGAACAGCACTGTCGACAGGATCGCGGAGACGATGAGGCTCGAGACCAGCTTCGCAATCGTGATGTCGTTCATGTCGACCGGGTACAGGATGATCGATCGGATCGTGCCTCGATGCACCTCGCCGTGATGGAAGTGCGCGAACGTCAGCCCGAGCAGCAGGGAGGTCAGCGCGGCGGAGACGGCGTAGTACGGCCGGAGGTTGTAGTCGTACCACGTCCACGTTGGTCGGAACGAGTACGAGACCGAGCTCAGGGCGGCCGGGAGCAGGAGGAAGAAACCGACGAGCGCGATCAGGAACGTCGTGATCCACATCCAGACCGGGATCCTCCGATCCTTGTCGACGATGGCCAGGATCAGGCGGAGACGCTCCTCCCAGGAGATCATCGGGAGACCCCCTGGACCGCCGGCGGGGCGGGTTGCGTGAGCCGCGAGTAGACGTCCTCCATCGTGCCGACGCTCTTCATCTCGAGCAGGTCGACGTTCGCCTCGACCAGGGTCCGCGCGATCCGGGGCGCGTCGTCCCGCGACACGAGGCCGATCCGGACGAGGCCTCGGCCCGCGCTCTCGAGGGTCTGGTGGGGGATTGCCCGGAGGGCCGCCAGGCCGCGATCCACATTACTCACCTCGAGCTCGTACGCCGGTGCGAGGAGGGTCGACTTCAATTCGCGCGCGGTCCCGAGGGCGATGATCCTCCCCAGGTGCAAGAAGGCATAGCGGTCGACGATCGCCTCGCTCTCAAGGAGATTGTGGCTCGTGAACAGGATGGAGCCACCTCGGGAGACCCACTCGCGGAGGATCGACCGCAGCCCGATCCGCATGCTCACATCGACGTTCGAGAAAGGTTCGTCAAGGAAGAGCATCCGGGCCGTGCTCAGCATGACCCGGGCCAGCTCCGTCCGTTGGCGCTCCCCCATGGAGAGCTTTCCGATCCGGCTGTCCGCGTGCGGCGTGACGCCGAGCAAGGACATGGTCCATTCGACCTTCGCGGGAATCTCCGGGCGCGGCACCCCGGCCATCTCCGCGAAGAACGAGAGGTACCGGCGGACGGTCACCTCTTCGTACGGAAACGGGATGTCGATCAGGATTCCAAGTTCGCGGCGGACCTCGTTCGGGGCGGCCCGGACGTCGATCCCACACACGGTGGCCGATCCCTGGTCGGGTTGCGTCAGTCCGGAGAGGACCCGGAGGCAGGTCGTCTTGCCCGCGCCGTTCGGCCCGAACAGGCCGAACACCTCGCCCTCCTTGATCTCGAGGGAGACCGGTTTCGTCAGGTTGGGTGCGAAGAATCCAATCCACCGTCACTCGTTCGGTCTTGCTTCCGATATCGGCCGTCGCCGTGGAACGTGACGCCCTGGGCTCGGCACGCCTCTGCGAGATCCACGAGGAATCCCCCCATGTACACGTCGTCCGAGATTCGCGCCAGTTCCGACGCGATCTCGCTGTCCTGCAAGCGGGCTGACATCGCCTCCCTCACTCCCCATCGCTCGTCAAGCGTCCGAGTGAACACCTCGGTCACCCCGCGGGCCGCGAATTCGGTGGCGATCGCGTCCGCCGTCACGTCCCCAGTGGGCGGATAGGCGGGCGCAAACGAGACGAACGTGTCGAGTCCGGCATCGGCGAGAGTCTGAAGGCAACGAAGCCGTGCCTCGATGGGAGGTGCCCACGGCTCGAGCAAGGCTCGGGCGCGATCGTCGAGCGTCGGGACCGACATGCCCACATCGATCGTCTCGAATTGCGCGAACAGGTCGATGTCGCGGACCATCAGCGGAGATCGAGAGAGGATGGAAACCGGCCACTGTGCTCGCAGCAAGACCTCAAGAGCGTGTCGCGTAACCAGGTACCGGCCCTCCACGAACTGATACGGATCCGTCGCGGTGGAGATCATCACGAGTCCTCGCGGCAACTTGCGGATTTCTCGAGCGAGGACGGAAGCCGCGTTGCGCTTGACGACGACCGACGAACCCCACGTCGCGCGGTCCGTCTGCATCAGACGAGGTACA
>VBMC01000200.1 GCA_005879015.1 Methanobacteriota archaeon | reverse complement strand
CGGGCTGATGTCCCCCGATTCCACGAAGCCCTGGACCTCCAGGGCTTTGCTCGCCTCGAGCGGGACCGAGTCAAAGTCTTTGTCCGTCAGGATGACGTACTGCCCCTTCGCGTACTCGTATCCCTTCACCATGTCCTTCGATTCGACCGGGACGTTGTCCTTCGGGCAGACGTATGGCCGGCGCAACGCGGTCATGCAGGACGCGTGGAGCGTCGTGAAGGACAGGTCCTTGCTGTCCGTCGCCCCGTACAATTTGACCGGGATGTTCACGAGGCCGAAGGCGATCGCGCCGCTCCACAGAGCCCGTGCCATGAATCCGAATCTCCTGGAATCGGAATGAAAGGCCGTGTTGCTCTTAACGATTTTTGTCCGTGGCGTTAACCTTATTCAAGGTTGACCGACTCGACGACCTTACGCGTTCGCTCGTCACGAGACGCAACCGGCTTGAGTCGGCACGGGGATGGAAGGACCGTGGCGCACCCGGGACCGGCGCCGTACGGTCCGCCGTACTATCCGTTTCCGTATCAGCCTCCACCGCCGAAGGCACAGAATCCTGCGGCCCTCATCGTGCTCGTGGTCGTCGTCGTGTTTCTCATCGTTTCAGCGCTGGGGGCGATCCTCTACGTGATGGTGGCGGGCCTCATCCGCGTCCCGAATCCCCCTCCGATGGTCATGTTAGGTCCCGCGGAAATGAACCGTGGGAACGCGACCCTGCAGGTCACGAGTTCCGCACGGCTCGATTCGTCGAGTCTCCGTCTCATCCTTCAAGCCAACGGCTCGGCCAGCCCGGAGTTCGGGATGCCGGCGCCGGACGGGTCCGCCGCGGCTGTGGCCGGTGGCCACACGCTCCGCGTCTTCTGGTTTGATGTCAATAACGACAGCCTCCTGTCCACCGGCGACTCCTTCTGGGTCACGGGCAATCTGGCGCCCCTCCCGGACGGCACGTCCTTCTCCCTCACCCTACGTTCGCCGACGGGACAATTTTTCGCAGAATCCGGTTGGACGACGCCCTAACGCGACCGTCCATCGGATGGGAGGACCGAGCCGAACCTGTTCAATCCAATCATCGAGCGGTCGGGCGGCCCGCCGCGAACACGTTCTCCGGGAACCCGAATCCGAGCTTGCCCGTGGTCGCGTACCGATACAACGCGGTCACGAGGATGCTTTGTGCGGCCGCCCCGAGGAGCCCGAGGATCAGCCAATAGACGGCTGCAATCGCGACCCCTACGATGAGGCCGACGATGCCGCCGGCGAGGCCGCCCACGATGAAGAACAGGATCGCGGGCAGGGCGAGCAGGACGAAGATCGCGCCGAGCGTGAGATACCCGCCCGCGGCCTCGCCCCACGTCTTCCGAAGGAGGGAGCCGCTCCGCTTGACGGCCGCCCACGGTCCGATCTTCTCGAAGATCAGGACAGGGACGACGAGATAGGTGGCGATCCCCCAAGCGACGCCCGCGAACCCAGCGACGATGCGTCCGATGACGCCGAAGCGTTCGGCGATGGCCCGGAGGACCAGTCCGACCGTCGCGCTCACGAGCGCCCATCCCGCGATCCGCTTCAGGTTCTGATTCGCAACTTTCAGGCCGTCCGAGATCGTCGGGTCTCCGCCGTTCAATCGGATCATGGCGGCGCCCATGACGGCCGCGTTGAAGTAGATCGACACGAAGAACGTGACGTAGTACACGATCGCGAGGCCGACGTAGAAGAGCCAATACCCGAATGGATTCGTCGGAGTCGCGGTGAAGAAGAAGATCGAGATCAGGAAGACGAGCCAGGCCGCGCCTGTTAGGAGGAGCGAGAAGAAGGGCAGGACGATGAGACCTTTCTCCTTCCGGAGGATCCCGAGGCTAACCTTCGTGAGCTGCCAGCCAATGCGGAGGCGTTCGAAAAAACCGAGCTTGCGGGAAGGCAGGGCGAACGGCCCCGGCCCGCTCGATGACGGGACCGTGGGAGGAGGAGACCACATCGGGATCGCCGAGCCATCCGGACCGGGCTACATCAACCCATCGGAGGAACGCCCATCGCGGGAGGCGCCGTCCTCCTCGGGAGAGGATCGGATTTCGTGCGGATGCACTCCCGTGAAACGCGGCTCATCGGGACGAGAAACTACTTAAGAAGATGGCCAATACGCGCGCCCGTCAGCCCGATGAAACGCTCGTCGCGTGCGTGGAAGAAGCGCGGAAAGATGCGCTGGAAGTGGCGCAAGAAGCGGATGCGCCGCCGCAAGCGAGAGCAGAAGATGCGTCAACG
This sequence comes from Methanobacteriota archaeon, assembly GCA_005879015.1. Lineage (GTDB taxonomy): Archaea > Thermoplasmatota > Thermoplasmata > RBG-16-68-12 > RBG-16-68-12 > RBG-16-68-12. The sequence continues at coordinate 469 of VBMC01000200.1, read as the reverse complement.
CTGACCCCTTTAGGGCTCCTTCCCAACGGTGAGAATCAGAGGCTCGCGTTTCATAGTCCCCGGAGAAGATGGGCCATCGTCATGGCGGACGAGTCGATCATCGGGCGGTATGCCCGCGTCGTGATCGATTGGGGAACGGAGCCTCTCCGAAAAGGTCTGACGCTCGCGTGCCGAGTCACGGGCCTCGCGACTCCCATGGCCGCCCTCAGGCAATCCGCGATTCGCGGGGAGGTCGTGTCGAACGACGTCGACGGACCGCTGCCGTCGGAGCTGCTCCAGGGATCGTTGATCATCACGCCCGAGGATCCGGACGTCTCGGAGGCCCGGATCCTGGAAGGCGGCTCCTTCCGAGCTCGGCTCGGGCTCCTCACGCTGGGCGGAGATCTCGTGGCAACGGGAGAAGGGGCGCTGGTTCGGATATCGGGAGAGATCCCGTACGAACGCGCATGTCCGGATTGCCTGGGATGGA
>VBMC01000199.1 GCA_005879015.1 Methanobacteriota archaeon | reverse complement strand
AGCTTCGCTTCCTGGTACGGCAGGACGACGACGTCCTTGATCCGCTCGATGGCCTCCATGAGCCCGCCGATCTGGACGTACTTCACGTTCGGTTTCTCGCCGAGCAACAGGGACTTGACCTCGAGGTTCGGGAGGACCTCGAGCACCTCCATGGTCGGAGGGAGCACGCTGATCTGGAAACCCGGCTTGAGCTTCTTGTACACGGTCTTGTCGGTGTTGATCAGGCGTTTCTCCATGTCGCCTTCGATCGAGATCACGAGCTTGCCGTCCATCATGTCCGCGACCTTCGCGATCACGCCCTCGTTCCGGACGGCGCTGCCTTCGACGATCGCGTACGTCTGCGGGTGCACCCAGACATATTGGCCGACCCCGAGCTGCGATTTGTCCATGAGCCCGGTCGAGACCTTGAGGAGCTCCGTGGCCCGCGCGACGACGACCTGGTTTCCGTCGAGGTCGGGGCCTTCCTTGCGCACGACGTAGGCGTAGAGGAGCGGCGGCTGCTTGATCTTGTTGAACTTGTCCTCGTACGCCTTGAGGCGGTACTCCCGCTCCTCGATCTCGTAGCGGAAGGAGTGGAGGTCCCGCTCGTACTGCCGACGGAGACGGTCCATCTTCTCTTCGAACTCGTCCCGGACCTCGTCCGCCGACTTCCCCGCCTTCCCGTCTCCTTCGTCGCTTACCATCCGTGCATCACCGCGTGCCTGCGCCCGCGTGTCGGACAGGGCGGGACGGCATCTGCTCTGTCGACGCAAGTCTGTGGAACAAGATGCCGTCTCGTCCCATCCCTTGTTAGAAAGTGGCATCCGGAATTAAAGCTTTTGTTATCGGTATTGTGCGTGGGACAATCGGAATATTCCACCGGGAGTGAAAGTGTTCCGAACGGGGCTCGAACAATCGAGCACGCGGGAACGACAACTGCCGGTCTTGTTGTAGCGAAAGGACGTTGAAAGATTGCTGCCGCGGGAGACAGTCCCTGATCCGGAATCCTACTGGGCATATCCGCCGTCAATCAGTTTCTTGATGTACGGCCCCAAGACGCGCGCGAGGGTCATGTCCCCGTCCCAATCCTCGAGTTGGTCCCAGTGGTGATCCTCCATGTCCTTGATGCACCGCTCAATCTGGACGGTCCAAGGCTCGCTGCCGTCCCCTTCGATGCGGGCCGCAAGGACGAGCCACTTGCCGCGGCCGATCAGGATGTGCATGTGGCCGACCGTCATCTCATTCAAGTCCGCATAGTCATCGCCTCGAAGGGCGTCTTTCACGAACTGCTGTACGGCGGTGAGCATGCCGGTCAGGATATCCGTATCGACGTTGGGGCGGAGCCGTCGCGTTTCGTGTTTGATCAAGATCCCGTCTCGGTGGTTCAGCAGGAAGACGTCTTCGATAATCGCCTCCTTCGTCTTCGCGGCGGGGGTCGGTACGGCCGGTTTGGGTGCCGCCGCGGTTCGGCGGCGCATCACCAGGAAGAGGGCGGTTCCCACGACCGCGGCCAAAATCGGGATGAGCCACCAGAAGCTGGACAACGCGAGACCTGCGGGCGGCGCTGCGGCCGTCGAGAAGTGATACGTCAAGGGGTCGAGCATCTGGTTCCCAGCGAGATCCGTTGCGGTCGTCCCGAGCACGACGGTGTACGTCGTGCCGGCTTGGAGCGCCCCGCTCGCGAGGAACGTCACGGAGCGAGAGTCCGAGCTCCATTGGAAGGTACCGTTTACGCCGCCCGAAACGGAAAAGGCTCCCTCGACGGACTTTCGATCCATTGACGGCCGGGTCGTGTCGACGATCGTCCAAGTGTCGTTGCCGGAGGGGGCGACCTCCCGGTTTCCAGCACGATCGGTCGCAATCGATCGGAAGGAGTAGATGCCTTCGGCCGTTGCTGTGAACGTGCCCGACGTAGCGGTCGTGCCGGCGAGCCAGTTGACCCATCCGGACCCCGCGTTGTATTGGACCGTGTACGTAACGATGTCCGTGACCCCTGTGTCCGGCGCCCACGTCACGGGGAAGGACATCGAATTCTTGTATTGGGTCAGAAGGTTTACGTGGGAACCCGGAGTGAGGGTGTCGATCAGGGTCCACGTGTTGTTGGCGGCAGGTCCGGGCTGCTTGTTCCCTGCAAGATCGTCCGCCGTCGTCGCGAACTCATAATGTCCGTTCGAAGTCGCGACGAAGGCAAATTGCCCGGACGATGCCCCGGCCTGGGTGGCGAACTGGATCCATACGACACTCTCGCCCTGCCGATACCAGAGCGTGATGTTGCCCAGTCCGGTTCCAAACCCGTCGCTTGCCGTGTAGTACACGAAGAACGATGTCGAGTTCTCGTACGTCGGGAGCGCGCTCGCCGCGGAGGTCGGAGGAGCGAGGTCGACCATGGTGAAGGTTTCCGTGTGGCTCGTCGACATGTCCACGCTCCGAGGACTGTTCCCGAAGGCGTACGACGAGTAAGTCACGCGAGCCTTGGTGACGTTGTCCGTCGCGGTGTTCGATCCGATGTAGACCCGGTCGGTCACGAGGATCCACGACTGGTCCCCGGTCGCGGCCGTCCGGTTCCAGATGTCCACGCCGTTATCCTGGATGATGATTCGAGCGCCGGTCACCGGCGTGAATCCGTCGGGCCAAATCGCCTCGACATCAAGGAAGTTTTGGACGGTCAGATTGCCGGCCGGCATCACCGCGGGCCTCGTGAACGGTGTGTTCACGGAGACGGCCCGGCTGTAGTTGTTCACGAAGAACTCGTAATTACCGATGAACGCGAAGCTCGCGTTGTCGACGGTAAAGCGACTCGTGAAGGTCGCGTTGCCGACGAAGTTGAATCCGATGCCATAGGAGGTCTGGACCGGAGGGCCGCTACCCGCCGCGCCCTTCGTGACGCTTGTGATGGAGTCGAGGGAGGAACGCCCGCCGGCCACCAAGGCTCCGATGACCCCGGTCGCGTCGCCCCCGCGTCCGCCGTTCGCACCGGTGGAATCCCCGCCGCGGCCTCCTTGGAGAGTCAAGATCGTATTCAATCCGAGGGTCGGAGTCGCCAGGACGACGCCGATTCCCGATGCGGCGCCCCCATTACCCCCCGCCGTCCTCCCAATCCCTCCCTGCCCGCCCGTCAGGGTGCTGATCCCCGTGGACGTGACCGAAGTCGCGTTGAAGCGCCCGTCATTGTTTCCGAACGCGATCACTCCCGTCGCGTTCCCTCCCTGGCCGCCCATGGGCCCACGGGTCCCGCCGGCCCCTCCGGTCAGGCTGTCGATCGTATTCGCGTGGACCGTGGACGAACCGAGGATAGGAACCACGGAAATCCCAGTCGCGTCTCCGCCGCGGGCTCCGTTGCCCGTGCCAAGGGCCCCGCTCGTGTTTCCGCCGAGTCCTCCACGAAGGGTCTGGATAACGTTCCCGCTGGCATCCGTTTGAGCGGCGGAGAGGAGGATGATGCCATAGGCATCCGCGCCTCCGCCTCCGGAACCGTCGCGAACCGTGCCCGCGCCTCCGACGCCGCCTTGGCCGCCGGTCAGACCCGTGAGGGTGTTAGCCGAAACTCCTGCCGAGATCGCGGTGGAAAAGACCTCGATGCCCGCGGCTTCGCCCGCGTCACCGCCCCGGCCTCCGTTGTTCGTCGGCGCGCCTCCGCCACCCGCTCCGCCTCGCCCCCCCGTGAGGGTCTTGATATCGTTGCCGTAGATGGAGACGTCGGGGGTGGCTGCGACGACGATGCCCGCAGCCGAGCCGCCTCTGCCTCCTCGACCTCCCGGACCGACGGACGTGTTCGCGGCACCGTTGCCGCCGTTTCCGGCGATAATCGTATCGATGGAATTGAATGAGACGGAGGCGGAAGGCGCCGCATTGACGAATATCCCGAGGGCCACTCCGCCGTCGCGACCGTTCGATCCCGAGGTCGGCCCACCGGAGCCCGCCTGGGCCCGGACGCCGCTGATCGCGTTATTCATGATGTTCGCGGTTGCCCCATACCAGACGGATATCCCGGCAGCGAACGTCGAACTCACGTTCGTGATCGTGTTCGAGGAGACCGTCGAGGTCCCCGGTTGCTCCAACTGAATCGCCACGGTCGTCCCGTTGATCGTGTTTCGGTCCACGAAGATGCTCGAGGCGTTCACGTACACACCGAAGCTCGTCGTCCGACGAATCGTGTTGCTCGAGAGGGTGCTCGTCGACCCCGTGAGGAAGGCAAAACCGATGCCGGCTTGGATGACCGTGTTATCGTGAATCCAGGGCGAGAAGGGCGTGGGGCCCAGGACGGTGACGGCCCGGTCGACCCGGTCGAAGGACGCCCAGGAAACAGACCCTGTGGCGCTCGCGTTGAACTGGACGCCGCCCCAAGGGCCCACGCCGACCCCGGTCCTGTTCGCCCCGAACGTGATCAGCCCTCCCGAGCTGCCGTCCGCCCGCAGCGTCCCACGGACGTACAGATGGACGCTCGGATCCGCCAAGACCTTGGCACTCGGTAGGATCGTCAGGGTGGCTCCCAGAGTCACCGTCACATTGCCGTACATGACCCACGTGCAGAGCGTGTCCCATGTCGCGGTGCCGATGGGACCGGAGCGGTAGGCCGTCCCCGACGGACAGGACGGACCCAACGCGGTCGCGTTACTCGTGAGACCGAAGACCGTGGCCCCTACGACCAACATGACGAAGAGGACCAAAACGCCGGTCCTTCGATGCCGGCCGGACTGAGGGTTCACCATGCGAATCGTGGCCATAACGAGCCGAGCGGTGGGCTGTTATCCCCCGGTTCTCGTCACGATATATTAGACGAAGGGCCCGGTTACCGGGCGTGATAATGCACCGCCAGCCTCCCGAAGAAGGTTCATTATCGCCGGGCAGCTTCGTTGCGA
>VBMC01000198.1 GCA_005879015.1 Methanobacteriota archaeon | reverse complement strand
TCGTATTCTCCGTTCAGGATGAGTGCGTTGTTAAGCGCGTCGCGGGCCTCTTCAAGCCGGCCGAGGCGGTACAGCGACTCCGCCTTCGCCATCCATGCATGATCGTAGTTCGGGTTCAGCTCGAGGCTCTGGCCGATCAGTTCGAGGCCTTCCTCGTGCCGTCCGAGGTTGTCGAGCGCGTGGCCTTTCGCGTACAGCGCGTAGTCGAAATCGGGCTTGATCTCCAGGGCCTTGTCGTGGTACTTCAACGACTCCGCATGCCGGCCCATCTTGTTCAATGCGTTCCCGATGTTGTTCCACGCGATCTCGTACTTCGGGTTCACCTCGAGCCCCTGTTCGAAGTACGGGATCGATTCGCCGTACCGCCCGAGGTTGTAGAGGGCGTTGCCGAGGTTGTTCCAGAGGACCTCGTCCCCGCGGTCCAGTTCGATCGCCTTCTCGTAGGCGGTGACGGCCTCTTCGAGGCGGTTGATCCCGTGGAAGGTGTAGCCTTTGTTGTACCACGCCTGCTTGTACGTCGGGTTGATCGCGAGCGCCTTCTCGTAGCACGACAACGCCTCTTCGTGGATCCCGAGCATGAAGAACGTGAAGCCCTTGTTGTTCCACGCCTCCTCGCTGTTCGGATCCGCGGCGATCGCTCGGTCGTACGCTTCGACGGCCTCCTCGTACCGCTCGAGGGCGTACAACGAATCCCCGAGTCCCGTCCACGCATCCGCGTCCTGCGGGTTGGCGGTCGTCGCGGCCTTGTACGCTTCGACGGCCTCCTCGAACTTGTTCAACTCCTCGAGGAGTTGCCCCTTGCGGGTCCATGCGACCACGTTCGCGGCGTCCGTGCGAAGGAGGACTTCGTATGCCTGGAGCGCGGGCTTCGTGCGGCCGAGGCGCGCGAGTACGAGCGCCTTGTCGTACAGGGCGTCCGGGTAGCTCGGGTTGATCGCCAGGGCGCGGTCGTATGCGACGAGCGCCTCGTCAAACTGTCCGAGCTGCGCGAAGGCGTTCCCCAGATTGTACGCCGCGATCTCGTAGGCGGAGTTGCGCTGCATCGCCCGCGTGTAGGCCTGGATCGCATCCTCGTGGCGGCCGAGTCCGTCGAGGGCGACGCCGCGGTTGTTGCACATGACATGGTCCTCGTACCCGAACGCGGCGGCGCGTTCGTAGCACGTGAGGGCGTCCGCAAACTCGCGGGCGTCGCAGTGGGCGTTCCCGCGCAGGAACTCCGCCTCCCCCCGGGCCAGATCCTCCGTTGCGGGCACCGTCGCCAGGGCGACGGCGAGGGGGAGCGCCATCGGGGCCGCATCAGGAGGGGTTCGCCCTTAAAGGTTCCGCGGTGAGGGTCGGGGATGAGAGCATTCCCGAACGATTCGACCATCCAGGTCGTCAGAGTTAAGTACGGACACCTCCTTGGACGCGGTCCGGAGGCGACCGCCATCGGCACGTTGGATACAGAGGCGTTCAACAAATCGAAGGCGATGGAGCTTCCGCGGAACATCGTCATCGGCCATGACGCCCTCCTCGCGGTCGGAGAGGTCTGCCAGGCCCTCAAGCTCGGAAAGAAGGCCTTAATCGTCGCGGACGAGAACACGATCAAGATCGCCGGCAAGACGGTCGAGAAGGAGCTCACCGGGCGGAAGATCCGCCACTCGGAATACCTGATCCCCGACGCCACCTGGGAAGAGGTGCGGGACGGCGAGGAACGGATCCGCAAAGGGGACTTCGAGTTCGCCATCGGGGTCGGCGGAGGCCGTTCCATCGACGTGGCGAAATGCGCTTCCTTCAATGCCGGCGTGCCGTTCGTCAGCGTGCCGACCGCCGCGAGCCACGACGGCGTCGTGTCCTCGCGGGCGTCGATCCAGAAGGACGGCGAGAAGGTGAGCATCGGAGCCCAGACGCCGATCGCGGTGATCATGGACACAGGCGTGATCGCGGAGTCCCCGTTCCGGCTCCTCGCATCCGGGTGCGGCGACATCATCTCGAACCTCGCAGCGGTGAAGGACTGGGCGCTCGCGCGGAACCTGCGGAACGAATACTTCTCGTCCTACGCGGCCGCCCTCAGCGAGCTCGCCGCGCGACTCGTGATCGAGAACGCGTCTACGATCAAACCCCGCCTCGAGGAGAGCGCCTGGTTCGTGTGCAAGGCCCTCGTGTCGAGCGGCGTCGCCATGTCCATCGCCGGCTCCTCCCGCCCCGCGTCCGGGAGCGAGCACAAGTTCTCCCACGCGCTCGACCGCATCGCGAAGAAACCCGGATTGCACGGGGAGCAGTGCGGGGTCGGGACGATCATGATGATGTATCTCCACAGCGGTAACTGGCAGGAAGTGCGGGATGCGTTGCTTGCGATCGGCGCCCCGACGACCGCCCGCGCCCTCGGGGTCACGGACGACGAGATTGTCCAGGCCCTCGTGCACGCCCACGAGATCAACAAGGAACGGTACACGATCCTGGGCGACGAGGGACTTACCCTCGAAGCGGCCGAGCGGCTCGCGAAAATCACGAAAGTCGTCTAGTTCGGTCCGAGAGGACTCCGAATCGGTCACGCGACGCGATGATTCGATCGGCGTGGGCCTCCGCATCGATCGCAAGGCCGTAGCGACCAAAACAATTCCCTAAAGCCTCAAACCCATGGACCAACGCGTCCCTCGCCTGTGTGAGTCGGACCCACGGAACGCCTCCCGTCCGGTCGACGCGAATCGCG
>VBMC01000197.1 GCA_005879015.1 Methanobacteriota archaeon | reverse complement strand
CTTGTTCTTCGTCAACACCCGGGACACGGCGGAGTTCCTGTCCTCGCGCCTCGCGGCGTGGTACCAAGATCCCGGGATCGGCGTGCACCACGGGAGCCTCTCGAAGGACGTCCGGGTGCAGATGGAGGACGAGTTCAAGGCGGGCCGGTTGCGCGCCCTCGTGTGCACGTCCTCCCTCGAACTCGGGATCGACGTCGGCGGGGCCGACTTCGTGCTGCAGTACAACTCCCCGCGCGAGGTGTCGCGACTCGTCCAGCGGATCGGGCGGTCTGGCCATGGCGTCGGCGAAGTCTCCGACGGCGTCATCCTGGCGACGCACGAGGACGACGTCGCGGAGGCGTGCGCGATCACGCGACGCGCGCTCGCGGAGGAGATCGAGGACCTCGTCGTGCGGCAGGACAACCGGTCCGTCCTCGCGAACCAGCTCGTCGCGATGGCGGTCTCGGAACGGTTCGCGTCCCTCGACGAGGCGTATGGGACCGTCCGCCGGAGCTGGCCCTTCCGGGCGCTGAAAAGGGCCGACTTCGACGAGGTCGTCCAGCAGCTCGCGGACCTCCGGGTCCTCTGGTCCCGGGACGGCCGCCTCGGCCGCAGCTCGAACTCGTTGCCCTACTTCTTCGAGAACATCTCCATGATCCCGGACGTGAAGACGTACCGGGTCGTCGACATCTCCTCCCGCCGCGCGATCGGCACCTTGGACGAGTGGTTCGTCGCGGAGAACGCGAAGCTCGGGGAGAGCTTCATCATGCGCGGGACGGCCTGGCGGTTCGTCGAATTCAAGGAGGACCACATCCTCGTCGAACCGGTCCGGGAGATCGGGGACGTGCCCTCCTGGGTCGGCGAGGACATCCCCGTCCCCTTCGCCGTCGCCCAGGAAGTGGGACGTTTGCGAAGGGAACGGGACCTGGCCGCATACCCGGTAAATGGTCGGGGTGCCGCGAAGTTCCTCGAGTACCTCGCCTCCGTCGGCGACGCGCCCCTGGGGACGGACAAGCGCATCACGATCGAGACCGCGCGGGACGTGATCATCGTCAATGCCTGCCTCGGCTCGAAGGTGAACGAGACCCTCGCCCAATTGATCTCGTCCCTCGTCAGCGCTCGGTTCGGGCAGAGCGTCGGGCTGCAGACGGACCCGTACCGGATCGTCCTCGAGGTGCCGCGGTCCGTGAACCCGCAGCAGATCGTCGAGATCCTGCGGCCCGAGGACCCGGACGCACTCGAACCGCTCCTCCGGGTCATCCTGAAGAACTCGGCGTTCCTGCGGTGGGCCTTCGTCTACGTCGCGAAGAAGTTCGGCGCCCTGCGGCGGGACGTCGACTGGGAGAGTGTGTCCATCCCGCGGCTCCTGAAGACGTTCGAGAACACGCCGCTGTTCGAGGAGGTCCTGGACAAGGTGTTCTGGGAGCGGATGGACATCCCCCGCACGGTCGACGTCCTTCGGAAGATCCGGGCCGGAGAGATCGAGGTCGTCGTCACGCGCATGACCCCGGTCGGGAGGGCCGGCCTCGAAGGCGGTCGCCTCCTCGTGACGCCGTCGAAGGCGGACCACGCGACCTTGATGGCGGTGAAGGCCCGCCTGGAGAAGGAGTCGGCCACCTTCCTGTGCCTGAACTGCAAGATGTCGTGGCGCGACACGGTCCGCGATTTACCGGCGAAGATCCGCTGTCCCCGGTGCGAGGCGCTCATGGTCGCCGTCATCGCGCCGTACGAGAAGGACAAGGTGGCGAAGCTCGACTTCGGTGGGACGGACAAGGAGAGCCGGTCGAAGGCGAAGAGGCTCTTCACGAACGCGAGCCTGGTCATGGCGCACGGCAAGAAGGCCGTCGTGGCCCTGATGGCCCGCGGCGTCGGCGAGGACACCGCGGCGCGGATCCTCCGCGGCTACCATGAGACGGAAGAGGACTTCCTGAGGGACCTCCTCGCGGCGGAGGTCACGTACGCGAGGACGAAGCGGTTCTGGGATTAGCCCGGCGTCGGAATCCTCTCAGGCCAGAAACCCAAGGCGATACGTTTATCGACTTCATGGCGTCGTTCGACCCGAGCGATCTGTGAGCGAAGACGCCGAAACTACGTGTCCGGTCTGCTGGTCCGCGAACTCCCGCGAGGCGACGTCCTGCGGTTCCTGCGGCTATTCGTTGAGCGACGCGTCCCGCACGGACAAGGTGGACGCCCTCCTGGACGACCTGATGGACCTCTCGAAGGCCCCTCCGGAGATCACGGAA